>CAZYRP010000006.1:0-55563 GCA_964649465.1 uncultured Granulosicoccaceae bacterium
ACGGAGTGTGGGGCAATCTCGGAGTTGCCAGTGCAGCACTTCTAACCGGCCTTTATATTGATCTTTCCGGTTGGCGCAGTGCATTTTTTCTGACCGGATTTGTATCGATTCTTATCGGATTTGCGTACTTCAGATTTATCAAAAATAATCCGTTGGCAGCAGTATCCGGCGATCGCCAGACACCACAGAGTCACAATTCAGCCTCAGGGCATCTGTGGCGTATTTTTGCGATTATTCTGGTAACAACTGCTATTGGCGGCCTGGTATTTCAGAGCACCACTTTTGCTCTGCCGAAAGTACTTGATGAGCGATTATCAGAAATGGCGGTATCCGCAACTATGACCGGCTGGTATGCGTTTATCGTATTTTCAATAGCCGCTATGGGGCAGTTGATTGTGGGAAAGCTGGTTGATGAGTATCCGGTTAAATTAATATTCGCAATCGTTGCAGCTCTGCAGGCACTGTTTTTCACCATTATGATTCAGCTTGAAGGTGTGACAGCACTGCTGGTCTCTATTGCTTTTATGTTAGTGGTATTTGGACAAATACCCATTAACGATGTGCTGCTGGCCAGAGTAGTTCGCAGTGAGTGGCGAAGCCGGGCTTATGCACTTCGGTACCTGACTACTTTCTCTGTTATGGCATCAGCGGTGCCGTTGATCGCATGGATTCACCAGCAATGGGGCTTTGATCGATTGTTTGTGGTTCTGGCGGTCGCTGCCGGGTGTATTTTTTTAGCGGTTTTATTGCTGCCCAATGCCAGGCTACCTCAGCCTCAATGACCAACCCCGGTGCCAGACGATACAGTTACCGGTATAGGATCACAAAGTTAAAAATACTAGCCAGCGCTTTAGCTAGTTTGAGCTCAACCCTGCATACAGTGGTTTGTAAAACTGCCGACCTTTCTAAGGAAAGCGTGGATGTGAGTGGGCAATGGACACGGGTAGGAAGCGGGGCGCGTTCCGGCAAAGCCGTATGGGTGCTGCACTCGCATGGCTTTGGTCAGTATCGATTTCTTTAATCGTAATTGCCGGTTTTTTGGTGGTTATCTATTTTGTTGGCGGGCGCAATATTGCGCTATGGATCGGTAGCGCCACCTGGACACCAGCGCAATGTGAAATACTCAAGGCCACTTATGATCGACGGGAAACTTCAGAGGCCGGCTCGACTTCGGTTAAAATAACCTGGCGCACAGTGGTAAAATATGCGTTTAGTAATGACGATGGTCACTTCACTGGTAACACCTACGATTTTGGTTACTGGCGGACGTCTTTGCGTAAGGTCAGAAAAAACCACGCGCACCTGTCCTCGGCAAAGTATGTTCCCTGCTATTACAACTCACGCAATCCACAACAGTCTGTAATTAGTAGAAAATTCCATCCTGATTTTCTCTGGACTTTGATTCCTCTTCTTTCTCTGGGTCCGTTTGCCTACATGGCGTATACGAATATTCTGAGTAAAGGCAGACGTCCTCAAAAGGTTAAAAGTTTTCTGCCGTAGGCCATGTTTACGTTAGCGGCAGGTTGCTGTCGGGTCCCGCGAAGGGTGATAATAGTCGCCTGATGCCGTCACAGCAGCGTCTTACAGAGCAGTATCCCGAATCAATACAGCTGCGGTCGAAAAAAGCCCGAAGCTCCAAAGGACAGATATGTCTACCGCAGCAAACCTTGCCAACCGATTTCCCGTTGATTTCCAGTTTGGCGTTGCTACTTCCTCATATCAAATTGAAGGATCAGTAGACGAAGATGGTCGCAAACCCTGTATATGGGATGCGTTTTCACAGATGCCTGGCAGAGTCTATAACGGTGACTCCGGTAAGGTGGCCTGTGATCACTACCATCGTTGGGAGCCCGATCTTGATTTGATTGCGTCATTGAATGTAAGTGCCTATCGGTTTTCGGTTGCCTGGCCGCGCGTCATTCCTGATGGACGCGGTACAATTAACGAAAAGGGATTGGACTTTTATGACCGATTGATAGATGGCTTGGTGGCTCGCAATATCAAAGTGTTCCCAACCCTTTATCATTGGGATCTGCCACTTGCAGTGCAGGACAGCGGCGGCTGGACTGATCGAAATACAGCGGAGGCATTTGCAAGCTATGCAGCCGTTGTCGTTGCACGCCTCGGTGATCGTATTGATGCGTTAGCCACTTTTAACGAACCATGGTGTTCGACGTATCTGGGCCACTTGCACGGAAAGCATGCACCGGGTGAAAAACGCCTGGATGCGGCCTTAGCCGCAGTGCATGTAACCAACCTTGCTCATGGACTGGGTGTACAGGCAGCACGTGCAGAACGCAGCGATCTGCCCATGGGAATAGTATTAAATGCCGTCTCCATCTACCCCGGCAGTGATAGTGAGCAGGATCAGGCAGCCGCAGAGAGAGCGTTTCAGTTTAATAATGGGGTTTTCTTCGGCCCCGTCTTTGATGGTGCGTATGACGCAGAGTTTACTGACGTGCTGGGTGATCACCTTAAGGTTCAGCCTGGTGATATGGAAACCATTAATCAGCCGCTGGATTGGTGGGGGTTTAACTATTACCACCCTGAAACTGTTGTGGATGATTCCTCAGATGATGCAGTTTTTCCGGCGGCTAAAACCATCAACTCTACCAACGTCAGTACTCGCACAGATATCGGCTGGGAGATTAAATCAGAGGGCATGTCTCACTTGTTGCATACCGTATACGATCGCTATGACAACCTGCCACCTTGCTACATTACTGAAAACGGTGCGTGCTACAACGTGGAGCCGGATAACAGCGGTGTGGTAGATGATCAGCGGCGTCTTGAATATCTGGAGGATCATCTCACGGTACTTGCAGATACTATAGACTCTGGCATTCCGATGAAGGGCTATTTTGCCTGGAGTTTGCTGGATAACTTCGAATGGGCTGAGGGCTATAAAATGCGTTTTGGACTGGTGCATGTGGATTACACCACCCAGAAACGCACCGTTAAAAATAGCGGTCACTGGTATACAACTTTGGTCGGTACCCATAGGGAATTGTCAGGCTCCCTCGCTACATAGTGTTGGCAGCTATACTCTACCTTAGAAACAGTTTACCTGTTGAATAATTAATTGGTGAAATTACGGCGATTCCTGCTCAAGCAGAACAATCGCAGCAATGACTTCTTCTACAGTCGATGCGTTAAACTTGGAAACACAGCAGTGAGCCTGTGCTGCCATATGGCGGCGTGCAAGTGCTACGGCGTTGTCAACGCTTAAACTGCTGTCTGAGCTATTAAGAGAGATGTATCTGTTGGAGTCAGCGACTACTGAGTAAACTGTACCGTCAGATGTAATTAGCTGACAGTTACCGCCAATGTGTTTTGCGTATTCCTCCCAGGCTCTCTCATTTTCAATTGCATCCAGCTCATCGCTATTATCAAACCGGACGATGGCAGGCCATTTCATGGTTTTAGCCCTTTGCAATTAGATTGTTTCTGCAGTCGCGACTGCGTCTGATCAGATCGTTGTACTCGCCATGTGACATTGCCTTTGCCTGTTTCGCCATACGGTCGTAGAGTACCAAATTGACGGAGGCCGAAAGGTTCAGGCACCCGGTTGTAGGAATGAAAACCACGTCATCCGCTTGATCAATTGTCTCCTGTGACAGGCTATAGTCTTCCGGTCCAAAAAGATACAGCGCCTGATCCGGGTGATTGTAGCTGGCCAGCGGTATTGCGTTCTCACAAAGCTCAATGCAAACAAGTTTCACCTCTGCCTTTACAGGTGCCTTCGTCAGATTGTCGATGTTAGTCAAAGGTATTTCGTGTCGTCGGTTTGCAGTGTCGGTATAGAAGGGCTCCGCTCGGTCGTATCTTATGCCGGTATAAAAAATATGATCAGCTGCAAAGCAGCCGCAGGCGCGAACGACGGAACCGACATTACTCGGGCTTTTCGGGTTACTGAGGCCGATGGCACAATAAGTTGTCGGCTTGTCGGGATTGTCGTTCATGTAAATTTTCTGGTGAGGCAGGCCGAGTATACTGGAGCTGGTGTCTGATCATAGACGGAGCGCACACTATGCACAAAACCAGCAAGGACGGCTTTACCGAGTTGTGGCCAACAACCTTCCTGCGCCGCACGCTGGATAATACCGCTGCTGCCAATGAATCGTTACTGGATCTGATTCTCGAGGCTGAAGCCGGTCGACAGGATATGACAGTAGAGTACGCTTCCGAGAACCTGTTTGAAAGGTCTGCGCCTGCTATCGACTGGCTGAGGCAGTGCGTTAATAAGACAGTGGCGGATTACTTTAAAAAAATGGCAATCAGCTATGATTTGGAGTGGGGTATTCACGGCTGGGCCAATGTTAATCGCTATGGTGATTATCACAACCTGCATAACCATCCGCACAGCTATTTGAGCGGTACCTATTATATTTCTGTGCCTGCGGTTGCTGATGCAGAAACTGCAATATCAACAACCGCCGGAAGTAGCCGATCCGATCTCAATCCGTCCGCAATTTCCTTTTTTGATCCGCGCCCGCAGGCGAACATGACAGCAATCGGTGGTGATGGCCAGATTGACCCGGAACATAGAATTATTCCGGAGCCCGGGCTGATTTTGTTGTGGCCCTCGTTTCTGCATCATTGGGTACATCCCAATCTGTCAGAGAACCTGCGTGTATCCATTTCATTTAATGTAATGCTGAAAAATGTCCATCAGTACCTGCCGCACTCCTAGAGACATATTAAATCGCTGTGAATAGTGATAATTTAAATAGTAAATCGAGTGATACCAATCATGAGTAAGACATCAAGCACAAAACCTGATCAGCCTGCGAGTGCTGCGGTCACCACCCATGATGCAGAAGAGGATCACCGGAACAGCGATATAAAAATATATCTCAACGGTGACATTGTTCATCGAGATGAAGCGAAGGTGTCTGTTTATGATTCGGGCTTCATGCTGGGTGACGGTATGTGGGAAGGCATGCGTCTCTACAACGGCGTGTGGGCATTCTTTGAAGAGCATATGGACCGACTGTTTGATAGCTGCAAAGCAGTATCACTTGATATTGGAATGACTCGCGAAGACATTGCCAAAGCGCTGCAGGAAACAGCGCATGCCAACGGTATGACTACCGATGTCCATTGCCGTTTAATGGTAACGAGAGGCACTAAAGTAAAGCCGTTTCAGCATCCGGGTTTATCCAGAAGCGGCCCGACAGTAGTCATTATCATGGAGCATTCGAAAGCAGTTGACCGAACTGCAGAGTCCGAGAGTTCCGCACGTGGAATCAAACTTGCCTCGGTGCCACAAGTACGTGGGTTACCGCACTCACAGGATGCCAAGTTCAACTCCCACTCCAAGCTCAATTGTGTGATTGCCTGTCTGCAGGCAGAAGCCGCCGGTGCTGATGAAGGGCTGATGCTTGATCCAAACGGATTTGTGAATACAACCAATGCGTGTAATTTTTTTATAGTGAGAAAAGGTGAGGTCTGGACTTCAAGCGGTGACTACTGCATGAACGGTGTGACCCGCCAGAAAGTGATTGATCTCTGCAGGGATGCTCAAATACCGGTATTCGAAAAGAACTACTCTCTGTATGAAACCTATGCCGCTGATGAGGCTTTTTTGACTGGTACTTTTGGCGCGCAAACACCGGTATATTCCATTGACGGGCAGTTGATCGGTAACGGCAAGGCAGGACCCGTAACAAAAAAAATCAGAGCACTGTATAAAATGCTGATCGACGAATATGTGCAGGAAGCCGAATTGATCAAAAACTATAAAGGCAACTCTTAACAATAATTGCAGGTAATACGGAGACCGAGATCATCATGAACGATGCAACAAAAATAAAAACGCACTGGAGCGTCTGGGTACTTGGCGGAATTTCACTGGTATGGCACTTAATGGGTTGTGCAAATTACCTGTGGCAGGCAACCATGACTCCGGATGCCTTTGCGTCACTGACAGAAGGCCAGCGTGTAATTATTGAAAACAGACCGGCCTGGGCGACGGGTGCATTTGCCATCGCAGTTTTTGGTGGTGCTATTGCCAGTATACTGTTATTGCTCAGAAAGCGTCTGGCACTAGTCTTTTTTGTGATTGCACTGTTGGGCGTTATTGTTTCAATGATTCCTGTTTTCGGCATCATTAGCTCGGGTGCAACATTTACGACGTTTGAAAGAATTATGTATTTCGCTTTAACGCCACTCTTTGGTGCGCTAATGGTCTGGTTTACGCGGGTATCTATCAGACGTGGCTGGATTGGTGCTGGTGTGGCACAGATTTAGGGTTCGTTCGGAATCAGGCTTGCGATGCTGTTAATACTAGCGGTAGTAGCGCCCGTAGTAGCTTTTGGGGTTGGGACCAGCGGTGTGGTGTCCATGTTGTGTTTTTGTCTGTCTCACCCTGCACAGCGTCACTTTGCTTCGTGCTTTTTTTTATGGCGTATTCACGGACGGTTATCAATAACGCGGCGCGCTTTACCCAGTGAGCGTTCAACACCACCCGGTTCGGCTACTTCTACCTTTGAGCTCACACCAACGACATTTTTAATGTGTGAGGCAAGCTCTCCTGCTGCCGCTTCACGCTCTGAACTGGTTACTGAATCTGCTGTCGCTTCCACATGAATCGTCATTACATCCAGTCTTTCATCGCGCGTTAATTCAATCTGGAAATGCGGAGATAAATTTGTACATTTAAAAAGCTGTTCTTCTATCTGGGTTGGGAAAACATTAACACCACGAAGAATGATCATGTCATCTGAGCGGCCGGTGACTTTTTCCATTCGCCGCATGGTACGCGCAGTACCTGGCAGCAGTCGGGTTAAATCACGCGTGCGATAGCGAATGATTGGCATGGCTTCTTTGGTAAGTGAGGTAAATACCAGCTCACCGAGCTCGCCATCCGGCAGGACTTCACCTGTGTCAGGGTTTATTATTTCCGGGTAAAAATGATCTTCCCAGATATGCAGTCCGTCTTTTGTTTCAACACATTCCATTGAAACACCGGGCCCGATCACTTCTGATAGTCCATAAATATCTACCGCATGCATATCGAAGGCTTCTTCGATTTCGCGACGCATTGAATTGGTCCACGGCTCTGCACCAAAAATACCTACCGCAAGGGAGGTGTCACGCGGATCAATACCGCGAGCGTTGAACTCATCAAGCACAGATAACATGTAAGACGGGGTAACGGTGATAAGGCGGGGTTTAAAGTCTGTGATCAGTGTGACCTGCCTTTCGGTCATGCCACCGGATACTGGCACAACAATACAACCCATGCGTTCTGCGCCATCATGAATGCCGAGTCCGCCGGTAAACAGCCCGTAGCCGTAGGCATTGTGGATCATGTCTCCTGGTCGGCCACCGGCGGCGGTTATTGAGCGACTGATTACTTCCGCCCAGACATCAAGATCTTTTTGCGTGTAGCCAACCACGGTGGGTTTACCGGTGGTACCGGATGATGCGTGAATACGGCGCAGTGACTTTTGATCCACCGCAAACATGTTAAACGGATAGTTGTCACGCAGATCCTGTTTCGTGGTGTACGGAAATTTTGCAAGATCGGCGAGTGTTTTTAAATCATCCGGATGCACGTTATGAGCTTCGAACTGTGCTTTATAAAAAGCAGAATTTTCATAAGCGTGTTTGAACGACCACTGCATGCGTTCAAGTTGAACGGAGGCTATTTCATCGGTCGATGCGGTTTCAATTGCAGTCAGATCACCGGGCTTTGGCTGAAGATTTTCCATGGCGCGTTCTCTCTATTCTGATGTTTGTTCTTGTGAAAGCAGGGAGCCTGGAATTGTGCGAGAGTAGCCCCGGAACTCAACTATTGTCTCGTGCTTTTGATTGCTTATGCGAATATCGTAAATTCCGTTTCTACCCCGTCTTGAAACTTCATGAGCCACAGCGTGCAGTTTGTCACCGGTGTGGGCCGGTGCGAGGTAGCTGATGGTGCAATGCTGTGCAACACAGCACTGGTCATAGGTGTTGCAGGAAAAAGCAAAAGCGGAGTCTGCGAGAGTAAAAAGAAAACCTCCATGGCAGATGCCATATCCGTTTGTCATGTCGTCAGCTACTGTCATTGCCAGTTCAGCGCCGCCCGGCGAAACCCCCAGTATTTCTATACCGAGCTTTTGGGACGCATGGTCATTGGCCCATAACGCATCAGCACAGGCACGGGCTATGGCTTGTGGATCTTTCATTGCAGTCACTTCAACTATTTACCTTTAAATTCAGGTGGACGTTTTTCAAGGAAGGCGGTAACTCCTTCCGCGTAGTCCGCAGTTCTGCCTGCCTTGCGTTGCAGGTCGCGCTCAAGGTCAAGTTGATTGTCCAGTGACTGAGTTGAGGCTGTGTGTATTGCATGCTTAATCATACCGAGGCCTACTGTAGGTCCGGCTGCAAGTTTACTTACAAGCTCGCGGGCTTCGGCCATTAAAGAATCATCTTCGACTGCGCGCCAGATTAAGCCCCACTGTGCAGCAGTGTCTGCCGTAAGTGGCTCTGCTGTCAGTGCTAGACCTTTAGCTCGCGCCTCGCCAATCAACCGGGTCAGAGACCAGGTGCCTCCGGAATCGGGAACCAGACCTATCTTTGAGAATGCCTGTATAAATTTAGCTGACTGCGCCGCCAGAACAATGTCGCAAGCCAGTGCGATGTTTGCACCCGCACCAGCGGCAACGCCGTTAACAGCGCAAACTATCGGCTTTTCGATTGAGCGCATCAGGCGCAGTACCGGGTTGTAGTATTTTTCTATCGTGTGTCCCAGATCGGGTGGTTCAGTCATTTTGCGAGGGTCGCGGTCGCCGAGGTCCTGCCCTGCACAAAATGCTCTTCCAGCCCCAGTCAGCAATACTGCTCGCACGTCGTCTTCTTTGGCGCGAACAAACGCCTGATGGAATGCTTCACTCATTTCGCTGTTGAAAGAATTCAGCTTGTCTGGCCGGTTCAGTGTGATTGTCAGTACACCGTCTTCGATACTGGTTAAAACGGATGGGTCTGAACTCATAGGTCAACCTGCTACACGCGCGTTAGAGGGAAAATGCTTGCACAAGCGATCGATCGGGTCAATGTTTACTCTATGATGTCAACAACCCTAAGCAACTAATCGAGAGTGATAATGCCGTTGGGAGAAGCAAGCTCAAAAGAAATTGATGTCTGTGCTCCCTGAATAACTTCAGCCAGATGATCCACTTTAAGTTTCGAAAGGCTGGCTATTAATGAATCCGGATTAGGGTGCGTCAGAATAACGCGCTTCAGGATGACGCCGAGATCTTGCTGGCCAGAGCTTGGGTGTGGTCCGGGTGACCATTCAATGAAAGCGGGCAGAAGTGCGTTCTCAGGCAGGTGTCCATCGGCCGGCACCGTCAGTCGCCATGATCTGTCACCTCTGACGAAAGTTACAATCTCACCCAGATCGACAGGGCTTGCATTAACTACCTCGTCAAGGTTATCGGTATTAACCACCCAGCAAAGTGCACGAGGTCTTTCCGCTAAACGAGTCGTGGTTTTTGGATCATCAAGGGTGAACCATCTGCTGCGGCCTGGTGCGGGTGCATCGGGATCTACGGCAATCAATTCTAAAAAACTCTCGTTGCCGGATTGCATCACGCAGTTATGGGTGCTCATCATATCGTGCTTGCTGCCTTGTGGTACTTCTACTCCAAGGCTGTTTTTGAGTGATGCGACACCTGCTGCAAGTGAAGAGCAGCCGATCGCAAAGTGGTCAATTTTATTGTTCATAATTGTGGTTCTATGATGTTTCGATTATGTGCGACTGGCAAATCGCGGTGAGTGTGTTTGCATCTTTCTGCTAATAATTCACGCGCTAAGGGGGTCACCTTCAACCGTGATCCTGTGCATCAACCGGGTTTCGTTCAGGTAGTCATTGAGTGCGCAGTGCCATGTTGCGCGATTGTCCCAGAATGCAACTGAGCCTTGCTGCCATTTAAAGCGATGTGTGAACTCGGGTCTGACAGCGTGGCTGTATAGCATCTCAAGCAGTGGCTTGCTCTCGTTTTCGGTCCAGCCTTCAATACCAATGGTAAATTCGGGGTTAATGTACAGTGCTTTTTTTCCACTTATAGGGTGACTGATAACAATCGGGTGGGTTGTGTCCTGTGTTGCGGCGTCTGCATTGGCAAAGCGTTCTCCACCTGCCACGCCACTACCAAAAACATGCCTGCTTGAATGGATTGCATTTAACTGTTGCAGTGTAGTCTTTAAGCCTTCCGATAAATGTTCCCAGGCTCGAAACATGTTTGAAAATATAGTATCGCCACCTCGCTTTGGTGTGACTCTGGAAACGAGAATTGACCCCATAGCGGGAATTTGATCATACGAGTGGTCGGTATGCCAGGTCGCGCCGATGTTTCTGCTTTGTGTCGGTTCTTTTTTTACCTCGGCTATTTGCGGATAGTTGTCCACCGTTGGGAAAAATCGATTGATGTTTATATTTCGGAATGATTTTGCAAACGCGATATGTTGCTCTGGTGTGATTTCCTGCTCACGAAAAAACAGCACACCGTATTCGCCCAATGCCTTGGTAAGAACCTGGGTATCGCTGGCGAGAGCCGCATGCCTTAAGTCGATATTGCTAACGTACGCACCAACACCGTCAGCAGGTTCGATAACGATATTTCGTGTGCCCATCCGGTTTGTCTCATTTGCTCTCTGTTTCGATGGTATCACGGCTTCATGTTGGTTCAGTGGCTGTCCGGTTTTATGTCGCTTTTCACAGCCTGGTTGATGCGGTCAACGCGTCTTGTATTGTTAACAGTTTTGACCGGAATGGTGATGTGAGGTGCTACTCGTGGCCTGATACTGGCTTAACAGAGGCATACTTTTGCGCTCAAATTCCTGCCGGATGGTTCACCCTGCGTGTTTCGACCTAATGCTAAAAAATCAGGATGTTTTACACGAAAGTCGGAAGTGCCAGGTCCGGCTGTTTCCCGTGCCGGGTGCTTTGCCCGATCTCTGGTAGCATCTCTGGCTGCCGCTGTGGTGACCCCGTCCTCAGCATTAGTCGTGTGTCTGTTCTTTTTTTTTGACTCTGCGGTCAGCGCATCTGAGTTTAAAACACTTGCTTTCGGTTCCTGCAATCATGGCCATTTGCCGCAACCGATGTGGTCGGTAATTGAATCTCACGAACCGGATCTGTTTTTGTGGGCGGGGGATGTGGTTTACGCCGATACGACCAATACAGAAAAAATGAAAAAGAAATACCGGCAACAACTTGATCGGCCGGAGTATCAGCAATTCACATCAAAGGTGCCGGTAATCGGTGTGTGGGACGACCATGACTACGGTATAAATAATGGTGGCAAAAATAATCCGATAAAAGCGCAGGCGCAGCAAATATTTCTCGACTTTCTGGGCGAGCCACAGGGTTCGCAACGACGGAAACAGCAAGGTGTGTATACATCCTACACCTATGGTGAAGGGCAGAACACCGTAAAACTATTTTTGCTGGATGCTCGCTATCACCGTGACCTGACTGGTAGTGGGCGTGCTGATATTCTGGGCAGGCAACAATGGCAGTGGCTTGAAAATGAAGTACGGCAAAGTACTGCCTCAGTAAATATTATTGTGTCTGGTATTTCTGTTATGTCGCCTCAGTTTCCATTTGCAGAAGAGTGGGACGATTTCAAATGGTCACGTAAAAGATTATTCAAACTGATTGACGATGTTGATCTGCCCGGTGTTCTGTTTCTGACTGGCGACAGGCATTTTTCCTCACACCTGGAAGGCAAGGTTAAAGGGCAGGTGTATCACGAATTCATGAGCAGTGGTCTGACCCACTACATGAATCGTCGGTGGGTATCGAGAGTGTTCAAAATAGTTTATGGCGATACCTTTAGTTACTTCAATCGCAACTTCAGTAAAATTACTTTTCACTGGGATCGGCAGCCGTTACAAATGACCTTTGAGGTGTTCGGTGTTGAAAACAATCAGCAGGTAGAAAAGTCTCTTAGTCTGGTGAATGGTTTCTGGACTGATTTAAAGCCGTTCATTGCCCGCTAAGCTGGCGGACACGCGTGCGGGTAATCACAGTAGCGTTGTGAACGCCGGGTTTCAGACTGCAGCTGGGTATGCAGAGTAACAACAGTAGAGATCAGATGGCAACACAGTGTTAGACTTGTAGCCAGCTAAACTACCAGTTGATCTCAATGATTCACAAGCGCATTCGGCCTTTCAATACCAAAGATACCTACCCGGAGCAAAATCTGGACAACGATCTTTGCCAAGCTGTTATTGCAGGTAATACCGTTTATCTGCGTGGGCAGTGCCCGCAAAATCTGGATGATGCGGTAAACATCACCAGCAATGATCCAGTCGAGCAAACTCATAAGGTCATGCAGAATATCAGGCAGCTCATTGAGGAGTGTGGTGGCACCATGCAGCATCTGGTGAAGGTGGTTGTGTACATCACCGATGTCCGGCATCGCGAAGCGGTTTACCGTACAATGGGAGAGTACCTTAAGGGCGTGCATCCGGTCTCGACAGGGTTGGTCGTGCAGGCGCTGGCGCGACCTGAATGGCTTGTTGAGATTGATGCAACAGCCGTTCTGACCGATGACTAATCCGTAAAAATCCATAGAACTTCAATGACAAAACTCATCAAAGCGAAGGCGCTTGACCGCGTTGAACCACCTGCAGCTATTGTTATTACAGAGCTTGGCAGAAAGTTGCGTGCGGAGGGTAGAAGCATCGTGTCGCTAAGTATCGGTGAGCCGGATCTCGGCACGCCGGCCCACGTGACTGAAGGTGCGTATAAAGCAGCGTTAAAAGGCGAAACAACCTACTCACCCATTGGTGGAATACCTGATTTAAAAAACGCTGTACGAGAAAAATTCAGTCGTGATAACCAACTTGCGTTCGCAGACAATGAAGTGACCGTTAGTGCCGGTGGTAAGCAAGTACTCAGCAATGTGTTGTATGCAACACTCAATCCGGGCGATGAAGTTGTTATTCCGGCACCGTACTGGCTGGCTTACTCGCAAATGGTTCAACTATATGAAGGCGTACCGGTAATAGTAAATACATCAGTTGAGACTGGCTTTAAAATCACACCTGAAGCTCTCGATTCATCAATTACTGATAAAACCAAATGGGTAATGCTTAACAGTCCGGGTAATCCGTCAGGTGCGGTGTACTCTGAAAAAGAGTTGTTGGCGCTGGCTCAGGTTTTGGCTCGCCACCCGAATGTCTGGGTCATATCGGATGATATGTACGAGCATCTTATTTATACAGATGAGCCGTTTAAAACTATGGCTCAGGTTGCGCCGGAACTGAGGGATCGCACACTCACTGTCAATGGTGTATCCAAGGCGTACGCCATGACTGGTTGGCGGGTAGGGTACGCTGGTGGCCCTGCAGAGTTAATCAAGGCAATGGAGATGGTGCAGAGCCAGACAACCAGTGGTTGCAGCCGCGTGAGTCAGTGGGCAGCAGTAACTGCATTGAACGGACCGCAGGAGTCACTGGCACAGAACCTTGAAATCTATCGAAAACGCAGAACCCTGGTAGTGGAGGGGCTAAATTCCATTGAGGGTGTTAACTGTCTGTGGCCCGATGGTGCCTTCTACGCCTATCCGTCTTGCAGTGCTTTCATGGGTGGCACCACGGCTGAAGGTGTAAAACTGGTTTCTGATAAAGAATTTAGTATGGCTTTGCTTCAGGAAAAGGGTGTTACTACTGTGCATGGCACAGCATTTGGCTTGAGCCCGCATTTCCGGGTTTCCTATGCAGCCTCAGAAGCCGATATTAAAGAAGCGGTGGCACGGATTGCAGATTTTTGTGGGTCCGTAAAACGCCGCTGAAGTAAGGCCACCAAACTGGAACGGTCCTGGTTTCTGCCACTACGCGGGCATTGCTTCTTCGACCAGTTGAACCCAGTAGGAGCAACCGTGCGGTATCGCCTCATCGTTAAAATCATAATCAGGATGATGCAGTAGTGCGGTATCTCCGTTGCCGATAAAAATAAAGGCCCCGGGTCGCGCTTGCAGCATGTAGGAAAAATCTTCGGCACCCATCACTGGTGGTGTACTCGCATCAACGTTGTCGGGCCCGGCTACTTTTGTGGCAATACTCGCAGCGAAACCCGTCTGTTCTTCAGCATTCACCGATACCGGGTAGCCGTAGTGGTAGTCAAAAGACGCGGTGGCACCCATTGCTTTCGCTGTGTGTTCGATTAGCGTTTCCATCCGGTTTTTGACCATATCGCGAACGTCGGTATCAAGCGTGCGGACCGTGCCTTTAAGACTAACCGTTTGCGGTATCACGTTGTATGAGATGGTATCGGTGTTAAAAGAGGTCACAGATACCACGGCATTCTTGAGCGGGTCGACGTTTCTGGCAACTATCGACTGTAGTGACAACATCAGCTGTGACGCAATCACAGTGGGGTCGATACCTTTGTGAGGAGCTGCCGCATGGCCGCCTTTACCTGTTATAACAATATCGAATTGATCGGCTGCAGCCATTAGTGGTCCAGGTCTTAAAGCAAACTTGCCGATATCCATGCCTGGCCAATTGTGCATGCCGTAGACTTCTTTTATGTCAAAGCGATCCATCATGCCGTCTTTGACCATTTCATCACCGCCGCCGCCACCTTCCTCAGCTGGCTGGAATATCACCGCTACGCGACCATTAAAATTGCGAGTCTCGCACAGGTATTTAGCAGCGCCAAGCAGCATAGCGGTGTGACCGTCATGACCGCAGGCATGCATCTTTCCGTCAGTTTTGGACGCATGCTCTACGCCACTGGTTTCATGGATTGGCAAGGCGTCCATATCGGCGCGTAAGCCAATAACGTTATTTGAGTTGCTGAGCTTGCCGTTGATCACACCGACAACACCTGTGCGACCAATTCCTTCAACCACTTCGTCGCAGCCAAATTCCCGAAGTTTTTCCGCCACCACACCTGCGGTGCGCTGCACATCGAAAAGAAGTTCCGGATGTTCGTGAATGTCGCGACGCCATGCGGTGATCTCTGGCAGCAGATCGGCAAATCGGTTTACTAGCGGCATGGGGAATTACCCGTTCAATGGAATCTGCGTTTAGAATGCCTGCCAGATCCGTAAATCGCAAGCATTGTGCGTGGTATTGCGAAGGTCTGTACTGGTCAATCTAAGTGTCAGTTGAAACCAGGGGTTTGTCGACGCCAGAGTCGGTTAAAGTGGGGTGAGCTTTCGTGTTCGACTTCGTCGGTAACAGGCGGTAGTGTGGTGTTTTTGGAGAAAACTTTATGGCAAAAATCGTAAAAGCAGAATTGCTGATGGTCGATTTGCAACCGAGGGTCAAACGTACTGACGCTATACAGTCTTTTGACAGTCAGCAGACTCCAATTATCCGATTGGCCGATAGCGAGGGTTTTAGCGGTATTGGCTATAGCTATACCATCGGCCAGGGCGGGGAGGCAATTGTATCATTGCTTAATGAAACTCTCTTGCCCAACCTTATGGGTGCTGATGCAGATTCTATTGAGAGAATTTGGCGTGACCTTCTTTTTACGACGCATGCCACCAGTGTGGGCGCGATAACCTCGCTGTCACTAGCAGTCATTGATACGGCTTTGTGGGATTTAAAGTGTCGTCGGGCGCAGTTGCCGTTATACAGGCAACTGGGTGGTGCAAAGGACAATGTGCGCTTGTATACAACTGAGGGCGGCTGGCTGCATCTGTCTGTTGATGAACTGGTGACTGATGCGGTGCAAGCCAAATCAGAAGGCTTTGCGGGTTCAAAGATCAAGATCGGAAAAAAGCATCTGTCCGAAGACCGTGAACGACTTAATGCGGTTCGTGAAGCGGTTGGAGATAACTATGAAATTATGGTCGACGCTAATCAGGGTTTCAGTTTGTCGGAGGCGATCAGACGTTCAAAGATGCTTGAAGAATTTAACGTTGGGTGGTTTGAAGAACCGCTACCTGCTGACGACGTTGCGGCTCATGCACAGCTCGCGCTCCATAGCCATGTGCCGATTGCAGTGGGTGAGAGTTTGTATTCAATTTCGCAGTTTAAAGATTACCTGCAGGCGGGTGCTGCTTCGATTGTTCAGGTTGATGTTGCCAGAATTGGTGGTATTACACCGTGGATGAAAGTAGCGCACATGGCTGAGGCATATAATACGTCTGTGTGCCCGCATTTTTTAATGGAACTGCATGTTAGCCTCGTATGTGCTGTGACTAACACACCGTGGCTTGAGTATATACCGCAGCTGGATGATTTAACGTCATCGCGCATGACGGTTAAAAACGGGCGCGCTTATCCGTTGCCGGAGCCGGGGCTGGGTATTGATTGGGATTGGGATAAAATCATCAAACACTGCATGCCGCAACATTCAAGTGAATTTCAGTTGTAGAAAAGTATCGTCATTGCAGGTGAGTTCTACAATGCAGAATAACTTACGCAACCTCTGCTTCCTCTATTACTGTCTTAAACTCCGCTTTTCTGGCTATATCACTAAAAGAGGCTGGTCGCCCGAGGTAGTAGCCTTGTAAGACGTCGCAGCCAATTTCACTGAGAAACAATGCTTGCTTGTGGGTTTCCACACCTTCTGCAACCACCTCAATACCCAGCTCATGAGCAACCGAAATAATTGCCTGCGTTATAGAGCAGTTGTTTTGATTGTTTGGTATATCCTGTACAAAAGAGCGATCAATTTTCACTCTGGTTACTGGTAATCTCTGTAGTCGGCTGAACGATGAGTATCCGGTACCAAAATCGTCGATAGCTAATGCCACTCCGGCTTCCCGTAGTTCTTCCAGCATTTTAATGCCATGGTCGTCATTTTCCAGTAATGCAGATTCGGTCAGTTCGAGTTCCAGTGATTTTGCTGGTATTCCAGTGCTTGATAAAATATTAGTGATTTTTTCTCTTAAATCGCCACTGGCGAATTGTCTGGCAGATACGTTAACACTTAGCGTTATATCTTTATTATGTGCTCTAAGGTTTACAAGCTTTTGGCAAGCTTCTACGAGTATCCATTCGCCGAGTGGTTCTATCAGGCCGGTAGCTTCAGCAACTTCGATAAAATCTGCCGGACCGATAATGCCGTGAGTTGGATGGTTCCAGCGTAACAAGGCCTCGTATCCGGTCACACGGCTTGAGCGTAGATCGTATTGCGGCTGGTAGTATAATTCGAACTGCGAATCGCATAATGCAAAACGTAAATCCCGCTCCAGTTTAAAACGCTTTGTCAGCATGGCATTGAGTGCTTCACTGTAGTGCTGTATCCGGTTTCGGCCCCGGGATTTTGCCTGATTCATGGCAGCATTTGCATAGCATATTAGTTCTTTTGCGTTGTTGGTATGGTCACGGGATATGCTAATACCGATGCTTGCAGCCAGATGAATGTCTGTTGCAACGGATTTATAAGGTAACGCCAGTTGTTTACTTATTTTTTCTGCTATTGCAGATATTTCTGATTCAGATGATATGTTTTTAATGATAATGGCAAACTCGTCGCCACCGAGCCGGCCAACAATATCCTCTCTTTTTACCGCAGACTGTAACCGGTCTGCTACGGCTTTTAAAAGTTTGTCGCCAGCCTGGTGGCCAAGCGGATCGTTGACTTGCTTAAAGTGATCTAGGTCAAGCAGAAGTAATGCGACTTTCTTTGGCCCTGCTGTATCCATTGCATTTTGAAGCTGAACGTTTATGCCGCAACGGTTAGGTAGCCTGGTTAACGGATCGTGGTTGGCCACATGGTGCAAGCCATCACGGGCTATGCGCAGATTATCTTCCGCCGCTTTGTGTTCGCTCAAATCAAGTACTGCCACATGACATCGAGCGTCATTGTCGACTGAGGGAGACAGAGATGAAAAATGCAGTGCCACCGGGTGCTGGTTTTTGCCTGTTTTCAAGCTGACTGTAGTGCGGCAATCTTCGCCCTGAAGGGCCAAATAGAAATTATCGGTTACACTTTGATGGTTCCTGGTATCGACATATTTAAGAAATGGTCGGCAATTCAAATCGTTGTGTGGCAGATCAATGAAATCAGCGCCTGTTGGATTGGCCTCGACGATTCGCATGTCTGAATTGAGTGTAAAAAGCCCGATCGGTGCAGCGTGAACAATAGCCTTGTATCTGGCATTTTCATCACGCAGCCGTTGTAGCTCTGCGAAGGCATTAAGCGCAGGTGTAAATTTCGGAACCCGCTGTTTTTTCAGGGTTCTTACAAGAGACTTTAGATTCATTTCAGTCTCTGGATGGTATTAATGGGTGTAGGTTGATGGTCGGAGTGGGGACTACGGCGGTACTTGGGCTTTTTAAAGTGCGCTTGCGCAGATACATATCGATACTATTTCCGTTATGGCGGCGGAGACTGAATGCTAAGGCGACGGTGCTTGTTAGTTCCTGTAAGAATCGAAGTACTTATAGTTCAATAGATCAGGAATGTGAGCAAAACTGCCTCTGTAGATACGTTAATTTAGAAAGTGAAAGTACAGTAACGATGGAGCTTTCAGGATCTGGCGTCGTTACGCAAGTGTTGTGCACAATCGTTTAGCCAGATGTTTCAACTATCCGGTGATAGCAGGCGGTCAATTACCTGACGGATTTAGAGGTACTCTGACGACTATTTGTCACGACGCGTCAAATTGACAGCTGATTTGTGTAGGGGATCTGTCAGGAATTATGTAGGGCAAACTGGTTACCGCGGGCTATTGGGCGGTTTACGTTGTCGCTTTATATGTCATTGTCCCGAGAGGTTCTTACCGGGGGTTGTTTCTATGAGTACGCGCTGTCCAGTTGCTCTGAAGTCAGTTTAATAACAGTCTCAAATGAGTTGTCCGATAACCAGCGAAATACGCCCACCAGTTGCTGTCCCGGGTCGTGCCAGATGAGTTGACCGCCAATGCCCATGGCGAAATAGCTTTCAGGTGATGCGGCTTTACTGATGCAGTGGTCTGTATTCAGCCAGGTGAAAAAACCATAGAACGGTGCAATCGGGCACGGTGTCAGCATTGCACGTATCCAGTCTGCGGAGATCAATGACTTGCCTCGCCACTGACCGTGCTGCAGCATCAGCTGGCCTATCAGCGCCTGATCAGCCGGCGATATCACGAGTCCTCCACCCCAGTGCCCACCGCCCGGGACGCTTTGCAGATATTCGTCATTGATCTCGACATAACTGTTTTCATAACCGTGCCATGACCATGTGTCGCTGACACCAATTGGGTCAGTCACATATTCTTTAAACACATCAGGCAGAGACCGTTCGAAAATATGCAGTAACACCAGTGAGAATTGATTGATCCTGATGTCATTGTATTCCCAGTGCGTACCCGGTTTAGAAAGTGGCCTTTTGCTGCCCTTTGCGTTAGTCGCGTTATTTGTGCGTTCAGCTTGCATGGCGACAATGCGATAGTGATCTACCTGGTCAGGAATACCAAAACAGACACCGCTCCATTCGCTGGTAAAGTGCAGCATTTGCCGGAAGGTTATTTCCTTATTGTGGCTATCTGTAAAACCGGCCAGATCGGTATATTGGCAAATAGGGTCATCAATGTTGCTGATTAATCCATGATCGAAGGCGACCCCCGTTAATAGTGCAAGACAGGTTTTCGTTACACTGAAGGTCATGTCTGCCCGGTTAATATCGCCCCATTGACACAGGGTCTCACTATTTTTGTGGATTAGTCCGGCGGGTGCGCCTCTGCTGAACACCGGGCCCAGTAATTTATTATGTGGTGGTGTGTCCTGCAGATGGATGCCCCATTGATCTGATGTTGCTTCCGGCTCGCGAGTCCACTGGCATTCGTTGTTGGCGATATAGTCAGTTAGTTTTGTCCAGTCGGTCATTGGTAATTCCGGAGCGGCTATCAAAAAAAGGTCGGTAAAAGAAGGCTAGTGATCAAATGATAAAGTTAGTCTTTTTATTGTTAGCGTCTGCCCGCTAGCAGTCCTCCATCCACAACAATGGTCTCTCCGGTTACGTAGGCAGCGCCTGCCAACAGGTAAACTATTACCTCTGCATAGTCTTCCGGCTGCCCGATGCGTTGCATGGGTACACTGTTGATTGTGTCCTTGTCTATATCGAAGCGGCACTGCCAGTTAGACTCTACCATCCCCGGTGCAATAGCGTTTACTCTCACGTCGGGGCCGAGTGCGCGAGCGTATTCCTGTGTCAGTGTTATCAGGCCGGCTTTGGTAGCGCTGTAGACGGAACTTGAACCGTTGCCACGTATGCCAGATACGGATGCGGTATTCACAATTGCACCGCGTGAGGCGCTGAGGCTGTCTGCCGCTGCGGCAACACATCTATGTGGACCTTTGAGATTAACGTTTAGCAGTTTATCCCAGAACGCTTCGTTTTGAGCCTCAAAGTCATCTGGGGCGATGACTGAACTGGTGCCCGGTGTACCAGCGTTGTTAACCAGATAATCAAGCCTGCCATCGAGACTTGCTATCGCATCACGCACCATTCGAGGTGCATCTTCCGGATCACCTGTATCTCCGGGTGCCGCCACTACTTTATAGCCAAGATCAGTCAGCCTTTTTATCTGCTGATCCAGTGATGAGTTGTCGGGCAGATCGTTTATGGCAACCTTAGCGCCACTGCGCGCCAGTAGTTCTGCTGTTGCAAGGCCAATCCCTGACGCTGCACCGGTCACCAGTGCGGTTTTATGGTTCAGTTGAAAATTGATCATGAATCGCTTCTTGATGATGAGGTTGCATAGTTACTGATTTTTAATTTCATCACAAGATACTTCGTTATTGTGATTAACAGACCGTTTTAAAAATGAATTCTGGTAAATACGCGATCAGTCCCGATTCTGCCTCTACATCGCAAGGGACGCGGTATAGAACTTGCCGCGCCTCATTAACTAGTTGTGTGGTAATTGGTCGTAACTAAAAAGCGGCTGTGGAGTTCAGGATATGAAGTGCGTCAGATTTCTAAGTTTTCCGTTGGCGGTTATTTTATTCGCAGCCTGTGATAGTGGCACGACGCTGCAGACTACTGCGGATGGTGGCAACCAGGGAAGTGAACCGGAAGGTATCGAGACAATCGATTTTTTCGGCACTGAGAGCGGAGATAGCGAGACTATCCCCTACGAGCCCGAACTTGGTTTTGCACTTCCGGCACGTGGCATATTATCCGTAAATACAGCGCTTATTGGCAGCTCGACAGATGGAGCAAGCTATCGTCAGGACTGCGCACCCGGACAGGTGCTGGTCGGGCTTGAGGGCTTTGCTTCAGGCGATCGTGTCAGTCAGGTCAGTGCGAGGTGTGTTGAGGCCGATGCTGCGGGAGTCTGGGCAGGCGCGGCGCAAGTCGCTGGCAATCCCGTTGGCATCACCAGTGGTAATCCTTTTAAACTTGATTGTGAAGCGGGCCATGCAATTACCGGTATAACCGGAGTAACCCGTAACAACGTTGTTGCCTCAGTACAGATTCACTGTGCAAAGTTGGATGGGCCCACCAGTACAAGTGGCGACACTAAAGATTCCAATGTTGTCGGTGTCAATGACTTTGCCATAGCAAGACAACTCTGCGGCTCTGGTGCAGTCGCTACAGGTATTCAGGGACGGGCCAACAATGAAATGAGAGGGCTTGGGCTCGTATGTGTTGAGTCTCCGGCCACAGCCGGTCGATGGACTAACCCGTTCAACTGGCCTGTGCAGGCAGTGCATGCTGTGATGACACCGCAAGGCGACATTATGTCTTTCGGTTTTAGAAATGGTTCCGGCAATCGGTTTGATTATGATCTCTGGAGTCCTGATCTGGGTACTGCAGATTCCTCACATAATACGTTCGCCTCTGATCAGGGAGTAGTCTCCTTTTGCAATGCGTCGATTGTTATGCCATCCGACGGCAACATTTTAATGCCCGGTGGCACCAAGATTAACTCTGACAACGCGGGTGTTGCAGATGTGCCAATTTATGACACAGTAACCGGTGGTCTGTCGCGCGCACCAGATATGGCCAATCCTCGCTGGTACCCAACAACAGTCACCCTGCCTAACGGAGAAATTCTGGTAGCGGGCGGACGCGATGTTGCCGGAGTCGCAATTAATACCCCTGAAATATATTCGCCTGAAACTAATCAGTGGCGTTCATTGTTTGGTGCCAACATGGCGGGGCTGGACTGGTCTTACCCACGACTTTGGGTTGCTGAGGACGGACGCGTATTCGGTATTTCAAGAAACGAAATGTACTACATTAACCCGCAGCAATCCGGTGAGCTGCAGCGGCTGGGTAGTTTTTCAGGGGAGTTTATAACCCACGGCGAGGCAACTGCTGTGATGTATCGTCCCGGTAAAATTCTACAGCTTGGTGGCAATAGATCTGGTGGAACCAACGCTGTGGTTATTGATATCAATGGACCAACGCCGGAAGTACGAGCGGTGGAAGATATGGGAGTGGCGCGATCAGCCTGGCCTAGCTCCCAGATCCTTGCAGACGGTACCGTGATGGTTTCAGGTGGCAGTCGCCTTGTGAACGACGCTGTTACTGCAGCATTAAACCCTGAAATCTGGGACCCTGACACCGAAAAGTGGACTGTGGTTTCGGGCTTCAAGTGGCCTCGCTTGTATCACTCTAACTCTGTGCTGCTTAAAGATGGTACTGTGATGATTGCAGGAGGCGGTAACCCGGGTCCGGTTACTAACTACAACGCAGAAATATTTTCTCCTCCTTATCTTTTTAATGATGATGGCAGCCCTGCAGCAAGACCGGAAATAACCGGAGCACCAGAGCAGGGAGCCTACGGTCAACAGATCACTTTGCTTACTCAGGCATCGGAAGTGGCAAAAGTGACCTTCATTAAGACCACCGCGGTTACACATTCATTTAACGTTGAGCAACGTTACATGGAACTGCCGTTTTCGTCTGACAACAGTGGCACTATTCAGGTGGGACTGCCTGCATCCCCCACAGTCGCTACTCCGGGTTTCTATTTGATGTTTGTTGTCAACGACAGTGGTATACCGTCGGAGGCTAATATTATAAAGCTGGGTGGCGAGCCGGGTGTTGATCCCGAGCCGCCGGTAGTAATTCCTGAGCCACCATCTGTACAGGCTGACAGCCTTCTCGTTAACGGCGGATTCGAAGACGGTACCAGCAACTGGCTGAGCTGCTCTGATGCATCGTTGTCGGTTGCGAATGGACGTGCGAACAATGGAGCACAGGCTCTGTCACAGGTGACCGGTGCCTGTCTGTATCAGGAGTTCGCGGCCATTGCCGGTGAAACTTATACGGTAAGCTGTGATGCGTTCACTCAGGGTTCGGCCTATTCAAGCATTTCATTTAATATGCTTGATACTAACTTTACACCACTCGCGACGGATACTTCAGTAGTAACCGCTACAGAATATACAGCCCACGGTCAAAGCCTGACGGCGCCTGCAAACACAGTGCTCGGTGCGGTTACCTTATACTCGGAAGGTCCGACCTGGTATGACTCCTGTGTTGTTACTGCCAGCGGAACAGCTAATCCACCTGCATCTGTACCGATAACGGTTGTTCCGGATCCTGTAGCGCCAGAAGTTGTGCTCAATCCCGGAAATGCTCCTGGCCCCGCGGTTATTACAGTACCGGATTTGACTCCGCCAGCCTACAATCTACTGGCTAACAGTACTTTCACTGATGGTAAGGCAAGCTGGCTGGACTGTGCCAGTACCCAGTTGACCAGTGTTGAAACAGATGCGCAGACTGCTTCCAATTTACTTAAAGTAGAGAACGCGGGTTGTATCTATCAGGAATTTCCGGTCACTGAAGGCAGGCAGTATATGCTTCAGTGCAGTGCAAAATCGGAAGGATCAAAGTATTCCAGCATTAGTTTTCAAATGGCTGATGCCACTTACAATGAGCTCGAATCTCAGGTGAATGTTGTGGCCCCCGGTCAGTTTCAGACTTATGCGGCTACGTTAACCGCACCTGCGTACAGTGCTACCAGTGCAGTTACTTTATACTCTGAAGACATTACCCGTGTTGCTTCCTGCTTCGTAGAAGAAATATAAGTGACATGATTAGCCGGAACGAAAAAAGTATGCCCGGTAAGTATTTAATTAAAACTATGTCGGCAGTATTGCTGACTCTGGGTGCTTGTGGGATTGCCTTCTATTCGATTGCAGACCATGAGACTGAACAGCAGGTCGATCAACAGTCCACAGATAATGGACAGACTCCGGGTATAATGGAACTTGCGAGTCTGGACCTGACTGATCAGCACGGCAGGCGACTGACCGGCAAAGACTTTAGAAACAAACTGGTGATGATGAATTTCTTCTTCACCGGCTGCGCAGGGGTATGCCCGGTGCAGACTGCGGTCCTGCGTAATGTCCACGCAGAGCTCGATCCAAATCTGGATGTGTTGTTTGTGTCCGTCTCCATAGCACCGCTGACAGATACTAAAGTCGCAATTAACGAGTACATAGATAAATTTGATGTTGATTTCGCTAACTGGAGGTTTGCCACGGCGAGTGTTCGAAACTCTGAAAAGCTGATTGAGCGATTCGGTGTCACGGTGGATGGGGCTGTTGTTGAGGAAGGTAAGCTTGATCACCGCAATATGGGCTATCTGTTTAGCAAACTGGGCGTGTTGATGCAGCAATATCAATTGAAACCGGGAATGGACAAGCGACTGGTCAGAGAAATTATCGAGTTGGAAGGATTGAAGTTTGAAGCGTCTTAACGCTCCTTAATATTCTGCCGGCACTTTATCGGTTTAAAATGTAATTGCGGCTAATCCAAATTTCAATTGTGGCACCCTGGCAATGAAAATCAGTCTCAGACTATTTATTACTGCTGTCATTTCACTGTTTTGTGTTGGCTGTGATCAGGCGAGCAAACAGTATGCATCGCACTACCTGCCAAAAGATCATATGAATACGTATCTGTATGACTCACTGCGTATCGGCTATACGGAAAATACAGGTGCTTTTCTTGGTATGGGGAGTAATCTGAGCCCCGAGCACAGATTCTGGCTGTTTTCAGTTTTTGCAGGTTTGCTGCTAATTGGTCTTTTTGCCTACCTGTTATTCTCTAAGCCCGCATCGATTGTGTCCATTACTGGCTTTGCACTTATTCTGTCTGGTGGCGGAAGTAATCTGTACGACCGCATAACAAACAATGGTGCAGTAATAGATTTTCTAAATATTGGTATTAGTTCCGTGCGTACTGGCATTTTCAATATTGCTGATATAGCGATTATGGCAGGTGCTTTGTTAGCTATTGCAGCGAGTAGTAAGTTCAGTAGTGGAAAATCAGATGTAGCGGAGAGTTAGATCGCTAAGCCTGACTAATTCCAGTTATCTATTGGTACAATTGCGCCTGCATAACCAATCACGGTTGCCGCACAGTTGTGTCCGGCAAGAAGGGCTGCGGAGTGTTGTTTTTCTTCCAGCCAGGTATAAAGAAAGCCTGCGTTAAAACTATCACCTGCGGCAGTTGAATCTATAACTTTGCTAACCGTTGGATAGCTAATGGTTACATTGTCTTCTGCATTTTTCCCCAGTGGCAGAGGACCGTCAGCGCCACGCTTCAACGCACCGGTTGATAAGTTATAGTGATTGAATCGCTCAAGGACTTTTTGTTCGTCTGTCTCTTCGAAAATAGCGAGCTCGTCATCAACTGAGGGAAGCGCGATATCGGTAGTGCTCCAGGCTTGATCAATAACCTTTTTGGCAACCGTTTGTGATTCCCATAGTGCCGGTCTGTAGTTAGAATCAAATGCTACTAATGTGTTGTTTTCAGCTCGAAGGCTGGTGAGTTTTTCAAGCAATTGTGTTCGGACTTTGTCTGGCAATATAGCGAGTGTGATTGCCGAGAAATAAATCACGTCGTAATCAGTCAGCACGCTGAAATCACCATCGGAAAATAACGTACGTGCAGCTGAGTTGTCGCGCCAGTAGTTAAAGGTTCGTTCACCATTGACGTCAGTTGAAATCGAGTAAATACCCACACCGCGTTGTTCGCTATGGCTGATAGTATTGGTTTCAATTGACTCGGATGCAATGAATTTAATCAGTCTGGCAGATAAGGGATCGCGCCCCAGAACGGTGCAGTAGGAAACTTCAGCCGAATTCCCAAATAGACGTTTCAGGTAGATTGCTGTGTTCAGCGTGTCTCCTGCAAAACCCAGGGAGATATCGTCTCCATTGCCGAGTGAAAGCTCTACCATAGCTTCACCGATACATAGTATTTTTTTTGTCATGCTTTGCGATGGCTTCTTAGTAAGGTGAATACACCGGCGCTAATAATCACGGCAGTGCCTATCCAGGTCCAGGCATCAGGGAAATGCCCGAAGACCAGATAGCCATAGATTGTACCCCATATAATCAGTGTGTAGTGTATTGGGGCTACAACCACAGCCTCTGCAACTTCCAATGCCCTGATAACAAGTACTTCAGCAACTGCTGCCATCAGTGACATGGTAATTATTATTAATAGTTGTGTGCTGTTGTCGGGCGTTTTCCATACAAAAGGCATAGGAAGTGTGATCAATAAACTGCCAATGATTGCGGTATATGCAACAGTGGTTTGAGTTTTGTCGGTGTCGGCCAGTATGCGACCAATCACCTGACGCAGCGCATAGAGTGCGGCAGCGAGTAGCACTAGAAAGACCGCCGGGTGCACTGCGTCTGTGCCGGGCCTGATGATAATCATTGCGCCAATGAAACCAATAACTACAGCACTCCAGCGTCTGATGCCGACTTTCTCGCCCAACAACAATGCACCGAGTATAGTTAAGAAAAACGGCGCGACAAAACTCACGGCTACTGCATCTGCCAGTTCCGCGTGACGGATGGCAAAGACGAAAAGTAATGCGGAGCATATGGCGAGCCCGCCGCGTGTGAGTTGCAGCATCGGTTGACGGGTAGACAGGACGGAAGTACCTCGTATCCGTATCAGAATAAAAACGCCGATCAGCAAGCCCAGTTGTCTGAACCAGATAACCTGCGTCGGGTGGAATGTGTTGGTAAGAAACTTGGCTTGCGTATCTACAGCCGAAAACAGGAACATGCCTCCCAGCATTAATAAGATACCGAGCCTGCTGTTACTTTGCCGGATACGGCCTGAAGCAGCGGAAGTAGACTCAGTGGCCTGATCAACATTGACTCGGTTGGTGCGAGAAACTCTCTTGACCATGGATTGTGGATTCTATAGTGCTCAGTGGGTTGTTTTGCCCCCGCTGAAGTGTCGATCGGGTGGCGACAGTATTGGAGCAATTGGGATACACTGCAAGTCATAGATTACTGTGAGAAAGACTTCTGATGAGCCTGGTGATAGAACCTGTCTGGCTGGATGCCTTTAAGCATGTATTTGAGCGTTGCCGGATCGGAGCCAATGAATCAGTAGTTGTATTGGCTGAGCGAGGTAGCCGTGCAGTACTGATTGAGCTTGCAGAGCTCGCGTTGACATCACTCGGGCACAGTTACTATCGATTGGTGCTGCCATCTCCATCCGCTGTATCAGGCCCGCTGGTGCGTTCTTCCGGTGCATCAACAGCGCTGACCGGGCAGGCTGGTGCAGTTCAGGCACTTTGTGCATCGGACGTTGTTATTGACTTAACCGTTGAAGGTCTTATGCACGCGCCGGAGACCGGCCAAATACTCAAATCCGGCACCCGTGTGATGAATATCTCCAATGAACACCCGGAAACGCTGAGCCGCCTGCTGCCGGATGAAAATTTAAAAGACAAGGTTAAAAGCTCGGTCAGTCTGATCAGAGCGGCTTCTCAAATGAGCGTGGTTTCTGATGCGGGTACAGAGCTTACGGTTAACTTAAAAGGCGCCAGTACAGTCGGTGTCTGGGGCTGGACAGATCGGCCTGGTACGCTGGCACATTGGCCGGGTGGTTTGGTAGTGAGCTTTCCGGCGGCAAACTCGGTTAACGGTCAGTTGGTGCTTGCCGCAGGTGATTTGAATTTAACATTCAAGCGATACATTGAATCGCCCGTGGTTTTAAGCATTGAAAACGACTATGTCACCGGTCTTTCAGGGCAGGGTGCTGATTGTGCGTTAATGCAAGACTATCTGGCAGCCTTTGGCGATAAGGCTGCTTATGCCACCAGTCATGTCGGCTATGGGTTAAATACTACAGCACGCTATGAAGCGATGACAATATACGATCGTAGCGACACTAACGGCACCGAACTTAGAGCAGTAGCGGGTAATTTTCTTTATTCGACCGGTGCCAATGAATTTGCCGGACGCTTCACTCGCGGCCATTTTGATCTGCCGGTGATGGGTTGCACCATCTCACTTGATGGCCAGGTTGTGGTAGACAAAGGGAAGCCGGTGCAGTGAAAGTAAAGCGTGCGATTATAGGTGGCATTGATTGTCTGATATCAGAGCCTGATGTAATTGATGCCGGCACACAGACAATTGTTTGTCTGCATGGCATAGGTGGTGATGATGCGAGCTTTGAACAACAACAGGCACTGGCTGATCAATACCGGGTTGTTGCGTGGAATATGCCGGGCTACAAAGAATCAGTTGTTGTCAGTCCGTTAACTTTTGAGGTTCTTAGCGAAACACTGGCTAGTTTTATTGCCGAACTTGATGTTGGCGCCGTTCACTTAATGGGGCAGTCTATTGGTGGCATGATTGCCCAGGAGGGGTATTATCAATTTCCGGAAAGTATAAAGTCGTTAATACTGGTAGCAACGACTGCTGCATTTGGAGGCCGGGATGATTCATTTAAAGACGCCTTTCTTAAAGCGCGTCTCAAGCCAATTGAGTCAGGTCTGAGCATGCAGCAGGTAGCAGCCGATGCCATCCCGGGTATTGTCGGCAAAAACACAGAGCCACAAATTTTAGAAGCGGCAGTGAATTCTATGTCGCCGCTCAGCTCAGCTGTTTATAAAGACGTACTGAGTTGTCTTATAACGTTTAATCGAAGATCTGAATGGACTCAAATTACTTGTCCGGTGTGCCTGGTGTCCGGCAGTGAAGATACCAACGCGCCTGCCGCGACCATGCAAAAAATGGCGTCGCGGCTGAACCATGCTCAGTATAATAATATTATCGGTGCAGGGCATCTGGTAAATCTTGAGAAAAGTGTTGAATTCAATAATATAGTGCGAGCCTTTCTGGGTTCCGTTAGCCAGGAAATTTTATGACCAATGATGCACCTATCTTTGATCCGGAGCAGTGGCAGCTAACAGCTCAGCAAAGCGAGCTCTGTGCTCTGGCCCGGGAGCTTGGTCAGCACAAATTTGCGCAACGTGCTGCCGGCTATGACAGAGAGGCGTTGTTTCCAACTGAAAATTTCAAAGACTTTCATCAGTCTGGTCTGCTGGGTGTGTGTATTCCGAGTGAACAGGGTGGTCACGGTGCTGATTTAAAAACCTATATGCTGATGGCCTCGGAAATCGGGCGCTACTGTGGTGCAACTGCACTGACATTTAATATGCATGTCAGTTCATGTTTATGGACCGGGCCATTGGCAGATGGTCTGACTCTGGATAAAGACCTGCATTCTCAGTTAACAGAGGGCAGAAAATTACACTACAAAAGAATTATTGAAGACGGTGCAATTTATGCCCAGCCTTTTTCTGAAGGCGGAGATGCTGCTGCTGGTAAAACTGCGTTTGCAACTCAGGCAATTCGCTGTGATGGCGGCTGGCGAGTTACAGGCAAAAAAATATTTGCATCTCTGTCTGGTCATGCCGACTACTACGGCGCATTGTGTACTGAGCTTGAAAACGAAGAAGACAAGCCATCACGCAGAAATACGATGTATGTGGCGATACCGGCTGGTGCTGAAGGTGTGCGGGTAGAGGGTGACTGGGATCCCCTCGGTATGCGTGGAACGGTTTCCCGCACGCTAATTTTCGATAATGTATTTATCACTGAAGAATCATTGCTTATGCCTCGTGGTGTGTACTTCCAGGCTGCAAGTCAGTGGCCGCATATGTTTATGACACTAACACCTGCGTACATGGGAATTGCACAGGCGGCCTATGATTTTACGGTTTCCTACTTACGTGGCGAGATGCCGGGTACACCACCGGTTAAGCGCCGAATGTATCCAACCAAGCAGCTTGCAGTAGCGCAAATGCGCATTATGCTTGAGCAAACAAAATCGTTGTGGTTTCAGAGTATCAGTGAGGCGAAGCCAAATCCTGACCGGGAGTCTTTGTTGCGAGCGTGGGCCGCGCAATACACCGTCATGGAAAATGCCAACGAAATATCGCAACTGGCGATCCGCACCTGTGGCGGTCAGGCGATGTTGCGTTCACTGCACCTTGAACGACTTTATCGTGATAGCCGTTGCGGTGCATTGATGTTGCCGTGGACTGCTGAACTCTGTACCGATTTCATAGGTAAAGCGGCGTTGTATGAACCGGGTGAGAGCGACGAATAATGAGCCTGTACCAACGGTTGCAGGAGCATGCAGGTTCACAGCCGGATAAAACGGCGATCGAGAGTGATGCAGGGGAGCTGAGCTACGGTCAGTTAAAAGTTCTCGCAGATCAGTGTGTGCGCTTTTTTCAGTCAACCGGGCTTGTACCGGGAGACAGAGTTGCCATACTTGCACTGAATCATCCTGATTGGTTTATAGCTGTTTTCGCTGCGGCGGCGTCTGGAGTGGTGCTGGTGCCGCTCAACTGGCGATTGTCAATTGATGAACTTAACTATGTGATCAATGACAGCAGTCCTAAACTGTTATTGCACGATCAGGAGTTTGCAGAGACTGCAGCGGCAATTCATTCAACGTACAATAATTTGTCGTTGCACAGATTTGCAGAATCCGGGTTTCCTCCTGAATCTGCCGGCACATCCGGGTCATTAGCTGCCAGCAGTTCAAATACCGATGTACCTCTGCTAATAGTTTATACCTCGGGTACAACAGGGCGTCCCAAAGGTGCTGTGCTTAGCCAGAGATCGCTAATATGCAGCGCTGAGATGAGTCAGCACATGACAGATCTTACGGATAGTGATCGGGTTTTGAATGTGCTGCCGCTGTTTCATGTTGGCGGATTGAATATTCAGCCGCTACCGGCGCTGCTGTTTGGCGCTACTTTGGTTTTACCGGCACGATTTAATCCCGATGATGCAGTAACAGCACTATCTGAAAAGCAAATCACACTGATTAATTCAGTACCAACCTTACTGCAGGCCATGCTGGCTTCGTCATTGTGGAATGCTGAGTACTTCAAGTCTCTGCGAGCAATATCTATAGGATCTACCGATGTGCCGGTCTCACTTATAAAACAGGTGCATGACTATGGCATTCCGCTAATACAGGTGTATGGCGCTACGGAGACCTCACCGGTAGCAATCTATCAGCGCATCGAGCATGCAGAATTTGTAGGTAGTATTGGTCGTGCCGGGAGTCTTTGTACAATAAAACTGTGTGATAGCGACGGTAGAGAGGTGTCTAAAGGACAGTCAGGTGAAATACAAGTAAAGGGTGACAATATACTCAGTTACTACTGGAATAATCAGGAAGCTACTAACTCAAGTCTTGTAGACGGATGGTTTCGAACAGGAGATGTGGCTCATCAGGACGAAGATGGGTTTTACTGGTTCGATGATCGATTAAAACATGTAGTGATTTCTGGTGGTGAGAATATATATCCTGCAGAATTAGAGCGCGTTATACGGGAGATTGACGGTGTTGATGAAGTCTCTGTGGTCGCTAAAGCAGACGAGCGCTGGGGAGAAGTACCGGTGGCAGTAGTTGTTGGGTCTGTTGATGAAGACACAGTCCTTGGTTCCTGCGAGTCATTGGCCAGGTTTAAGCGTCCCAAAGGGGTTGTGTTTGTAGAAGCACTGCCGCGTAATGCATTGGGTAAAATTCAAGTGCATGAAGTTCAAAAGCTGATCAATTGATCAGATTTTTCTTCTGAAGATGATTATGGCCTGTTTATAAAGTAGTACGCCTTTTAATGCGTGTGCTCGCGTCGAACTAAAACCAATATCGCAGGAGGGCCAGACAAAGCGTGTAAAGCTATATCTGACCCTGTCAATGCTCTCCTCTATTCCGATAGCGCTTCGTCGTAATGTTTTTGCCGGTCGAAGTACCTCCCTTTCTTTTCGTGCTTGATTAATTGACGATCAAGCTTGTCGGTGAGCTGATCTATTGCGGTGTACATACTTTCACCAATTGTGTTAGCAAAAAGTTGTGCACCTTTCACTCCGACTGTAGCTGTCGCAACTTGTCGTTTTTTCTCAACGTTGAGAATCACATGAATATTTTGCAGATCGTTTGAATGTCTACTCAGCTTGTCCATCCTCGTTGTCACAAATTGGCGCAGTGAGTCGGTAATGTCCAGCTTGTGCCCGGTAATAGTAATATTCATTTTTATCGTCTCTGTTATAGAAAAAATTATATGACGTTAATAGATATTTATGATCGCGTTGTTTTAGTTAATCAATTGTAGGATGTTAGAGTTTTAAATTTATATATCCATTGGTTAGTATCAAGGGTTCAACAGGTTTCGGTTCCTGTTAGGTACATATTTATCACCGCGTTCGCCAGACTGTCTTTTCAAAATACGACATGCCGTGATTTTTGCCTCAGATGGAAAACGAACAAAAAGCATACGAAAGTTGCCGTTTGAATCGATTTTGTTATACCGTGGTGTTAAGTCAATAGAGGACACGTTGTATGCACAACACTGATCAGCGCAGTTCGTCCCGACTTACACGTACAACACTTGCGCTAATTCTTGCTGGAGGACAGGGCAGTCGACTGCATGAGCTGACTACCTGGCGCGCGAAGCCTGCTGTCCAGTTTGGGGGAAAGTTTCGCATCATAGATTTTCCATTGTCTAATTGTATTAACTCCGGCATCAGGCAAATAGGAGTCCTCACGCAGTACAAATCACATTCACTCATAAAGCATTTAGTGAATGGGTGGTCAGGAGGCCGTCAGGACTTTGGGGAGGTAATGGAGGTATTGCCTGCTTCGATGCGAGTAGATGACGGCTGGTACAAAGGTACTGCTGACGCGATTTTTCAAAACCTCGATATCATACGCTCGCATGATCCAAGACACGTTTTAGTACTGGGCGGTGATCACATATACAAGATGGATTATGGTCCAATGCTAGCGCAGCATAATATATGGCAGGCTGATATGACGGTATCTTGTGTAGAAGTTTCTGTACAAGAGGCTGCCGGATCTTTTGGTGTTATGCAAGTTGACTCTGATGGAAGAGTTATCGGTTTTGAAGAAAAGCCGGAGCACCCGAGTGAAATCCCCGGTAAGCCGGGTCGCGTATTGGCGTCTATGGGCAATTACGTTTTTAATACCGGCTTTCTTTTCGAACAACTTAGCCGAGACGCCGATACATCATCCAGTACGCACGACTTTGGCAAGGATCTGCTCCCGCGCTTCATAGACAAGTACCGGGTCTTCGCGTATCGACTGGGGGACGATATGCCTGATAAAGCTCCATATTGGCGCGATGTTGGTACGCTCGACGCGTACTGGGAAGCTAATATGGAGTTGGTCAGTGCAAAGCCGGAACTTGATTTGTACGATCAGGAGTGGCCAATTTGTACTCTTCAAGCGCAACTTCCGCCAGCCAAGTTTGTGCACAGCACTGGCAAACGTCGTGGGCTTGCAGTCAACTGTATTGTTTCAGGCGGTTGCATAATCTCAGGTGCACAGTTGCATGGATGTCTTTTGTTCTCAAACGTGCGGGTGCGCTCCTACAGTAAAATCAAGCACACGGTAGTAATGCCCGATGCCGAGATTGGGCGAGAGTGTGTAATAAACCGGGCTATCATCGATCGAGGTTGTGTTATCCCTGATGGTACTCAAATAGGGATCAATCCGGATGATGACAGAGCTCGAGGGTTCAGGGTTACAGAAAAGGGTATAACGCTGGTTACACCTGATATGTTAAACTAGGATTTACACCATTTCAGATAACCCGTAACTCTGGATTTGTGCGTTGGTAGTTATCACCGTAGTGGTAAAAGATATCTTTTTTGGTTATATCCATTCCGGATCTGGTGATTCTTTAAGTGCCAATTTTATTAACAGTACAGCATCGGCTATAACAGGTTCTGCTGTTGCGGTATTGGCCACGGTGCAAGTGTCGGCAACTCAATAGTAGAATCGGATTGTTGCAGTTTGCGGCGTACACTGTTGTGAAACTGCAGTGCAAGTTCAGGGCAGTGTTGATTGTTTGGGCAGTGAATCATCATATAGCACTGGCAATCAGAGTTTAATGCCCGTGCTGTGCGAGTTGCCCATTGATCTATATATTTTTCATTACTTGCAAGATCAGGATGGAGCAATAGTCTTATCATCATCAATCCATTGTAAACCTGGCCGGGTACAGGCAAATCGGGTTTCTGATGCAGAGCTGCCAATACTTCGGGATGATTGCGATCACCGTTAAAAACGGATCTTGTATCCATGATGACGCGCCCGAGTTTGTATTTCTCTATTGTGGGCTCAAGTAATTCCGGATGAGTAAAAAAGTCCTCGTTGCGTACTTCAATCGCGGTACGAAAGTGCTCAGGAATGTTTTCAAGTATAGAATCAATTCTGCTTATTTCATTTGGCCCGACGGTTGACGGAAACTGTAGTAAAAACGGACCGATATGATCAGTTAGCGGGCTGATACGCCTTATAAATAATTCAAGCTCATGAAGATTTGGTTTGTTTAGGTGTGTGACTGATTTCGGAAATTTGAAGCAGAATTTAAATTCATGACCTGCGACGGATTCAAGCCAGTTGCTGACACTCTTTTCATCAGGTACGTGATAAAAAGTGGTATTGCCTTCTACGGTGTTAAAAACCGAGGCATAGCTTGCCAGCGCAGTTGGGGAAGTATTGAAATAAGTATTGTTCCAGCCGGAATATGCCCATGCGGGTAAACCGATATTATAGTTAGCCATGGTAGCTGGTGTTTATGCGGGACTATTGTTAATCAATAACGCGTAACTTCGATGTCGGCTCCGGGCCTGCCACGTATGTCCGCAAAGTGCACTTTATGATTCGGGCGATCCTCGAAGTAGCGTTGCAGGCTCTCTGTTACAACGGGAAAAGCAAGTTCGTCCCATGGAATTTCTTCTGGTGAAAACAAACCGACGTCAAGTGATTCTTCGCCCGCTTTCATGTAACCATCTTTTAATTCACCATGAAACATCAGATATACCTGGCTGATTCGTGGCAGGTTATACAATCCAAAAAGCTTAAGATTTACTGCTGTAGCAGTGGCTTCTTCAAAGGCTTCACGGGCAGCACCTTCCATTGTTGATTCATTGTTTTCCATGAAACCGGCGGGTAGAGTCCAGTAGCCGTATCTCGGCTCGATTGAACGCTTGCACAACAGTACTTTTCCCTGCCACTCAAGAATACAGCCGCAGACATTTTTCGGATTTTGATAATGAATTGTGTCGCAGGCATCGCAAACCTGACGTTCACGATTGTCACCGTCAGGGATTTTTGTTGTGGTCTGGTGGCCACATTCAGCGCAAAATTTCAAAGTTGTTCCTGTTTATGTTCGACAGAAATGACTGGCTTTCAATGCACTATTGAAATACGGGAAACTCTACAGCTGAACAGTGTCATCCTTCAGAAGTGCCAGCACATCATACATGCTGTCACAGACCCGGTGACCTAACTTTAATAATTCATCAGACGGCGGCACCAGATTAGGAATCTGAATCACGTTAAGACCGGCTGCTGTGGCGGATTTTACGCCATTGGCCGAATCTTCCAATCCGATTGATTTTGACATGTCTGCATTCACGGAGGCGCCGGCTTTTTGATAAATTTCAGGATGGGGTTTACTGATTGCAACCTGATCACCACAGGTTATGGTAAGAAAATAATCACGAATACCCGCATCGATAATTTTCTGTTCTCCGGCGGCGGTTGTTGATGATGTCGCCACCGCACATTTTATTTGTGCATCCTTTGCATATTCCAGTACTTCTATAACACCGGGCAGCAGATCTATTTTTTCGTTTTGCAGAAACTGAAGGAACCTGTCTGTCCATTCTTTACGAAAAGCTACCGGGTCTGTCAGGTGGCTCAGCTCTTCCCTGATGCGGTTGTTGTGATGTTCTTCGTTAGTACCAACAAGGGATAAGAAAAAATCTGACTGATCACCGAGATTGTGCGCCTCAGCGGTAGCCACGAACGCGCGTTGTGAAAATACTTCGGTATTTAGCAAAAGACCATCAAGGTCAAAGAGCATCGCATCTGGTGTCATTGGTTTTTCTGCTTAGCCGCTGTCTGGTAGTTGAGTAGACGTGAGTCTGATGTAACTGCCAATCGTATATATAGCGTGAAAGCCAGTATTCTAGCAGTATCTATGTGGATGCTGCATTAGTTGTTGCTTTCACAGTAGCAAGCCTACTTCAGGCGAAGAAAAATGCCGGATCGTGGCTTGGGATCGAAGTAGGTGGACTTTGGAGGCATTAGAGCGGAGGCGTCTGCAACATTCATCAACTGCTGAATAGAGGTTGCGTAGCAGACAAAGATAATCTCCCAACCGTCGGTTGCAGCCTGGCTTATACCGTCGATGCCGCTGACACCAGCAATGTAGCCGAGTCTCGGGTCATCCCGCATGTCTTTGATATTAAGCACCGGATCCAGAATAAGATTTTGCAGGATCGAGACATCCAGTGAATTGACCGGGTGGTTGTAGTCAACAAGATCTGGTTTGACATTCAGCCTGTACCAGGTGCTGTCGAGCAGCATGCCGAACTCGCCGTGCTGTGTTGGTTCAAAGCCGGCCTGACCGTCGAGCTTTTCAACCTTGAAGTCTTTCGTAAGTGCATCTGTAATTTGTGATGGCGACAGGTCATTGGTATCACGCACACATCGATGAAATGGCAGCAGGTTAAGCTGGTTGTCGGGGAACAGCGCTATCAGCAATTGGTTGAACGGCTCGTCGCCATAATTGCTGCCGGTTTTAGCGCGCATGATTTCGGCATAGCGATGACCTGATGCGGCGCGATGATGCCCGTCGGTTAAATAGATAGCATCAATAGAGCGGAACAGGTCCACCAGGTTCTGAAGGCTTTTTGCATCTTGAATACACCAGATTTTTTGCAACTCGCCGTCATCGGTTACAAAATCCAGATCAGGTTTTTGTACTGTGATAGTGCTAATGAAACTGTCAATATCCGTTTGCTGAGGGTAGGTCAGGCAGATAGGGCTTGAAGACGCGCCAACAACTTCCTGATACTCTGCTAAAAGGTCTTCTTTAATTGCGCGAGTTTTTTCGTGTTTTTTAAGTGCGCCGTTTTCGTAGTCATCAACTGATATTTCACAGACCAGTCCGGTTTGCATTTGATCTTCACAACCGAGCTGGTAGATATACATGCAGGGTGATTCAATTGGACGAAAAGATCCGTCGTCTACTAAAGCTTGCAAGCTCTCTTTATTGCTGTTGAGTAATTGTGCCAGCGTTGGCTTGGCGTCCTCGGGAAAGTCTTCCTGCATGCGCATGGTGTTAATAAAGTTCTCGGGGTTTGCATCCTGGAACTCTCTGCGTTGCTCTGCAGAAATAGAATCGTAGGCGGGCGACACAACAGTGTTCGCCCGTTCCTGTTTGATTAGATAACCGTCAAACGCTTTGATTACTGGCATAGCTCAACCTGGTCACGCGGGATTTGCGCCTTTGAACTCATTCATGAATTCAGTCAGTGCCTCGACACTGTTTTTCGGCATTGCGTTGTAAATACTTGCGCGGCAACCACCGACGCTCCGGTGTCCTTTGAGGTTCAGTAGTCCCGCTGAACCAGCTTCAGTGATGAATTTTTGCTCAAGGTCTTCTGATGGCAGGCGGAAGACGACATTCATGTGTGAACGGGATTTCACATCAACGGGACAGTTAAAGTACCCGTCACTGCTGTCGATTGAGCCGTAGACCATACCGGCTTTATCTGCCGCCAGAGTTTCCATTGCTTGCAGACCACCTTGTGCTTTCATCCATTTAAGTACTTTGCCGTACATATAGATTGGAAATACCGGCGGTGTGTTGAACATGGAGCCTTTCGACTCCTGAATGTCGTAGCGCAAATAGCGACCTATATTTTTGTTGGTATTTTCAAGAATCGACTTGCGCACAAATACAATTGCCATGCCTGCCGGCCCGAGGTTCTTCTGAGCTCCACCGTATACGATATCGAATTTGTCCCACGGCAATGGTCGCGCCATGTACTCGGAAGACATGTCAGCAATCATCGGAACATCAACATCGGGCCACTCTGCATAGCGTATTCCGCCAATGGTTTCATTGGTGGTTATATGCAAATAACGGGTGCTGTCCTGGAGTTTTATTTCATCGCTCGTTGGCATGCGGGTGTAGTTGTTTTCTTCACCATCCCATGCGGTATAAACCTCACCGTATTCTTTGCCGTCGGTAATTGCGCCTTTGGCCCATGTGCCGGAATTTACGTACGCACCTTTTTGTCCGTCGGTAAGCAGGTTCATGGGTACCATCGAGAATTGCAGTAGTGCACCGCCCTGTAAAAACAGTACCGCAAAGTCATCCGGCACCTGGAACACTTCCATTGACAGTGCCATGGCTTCGTTGGCAACTTCGTCGAAGTGCTTGCCACGATGGCTCATCTCAATAAGTGACATGCCAGCGCCCTGGTAGTCAACAAACTCTGCCTGTGCTTCTTCCAGCACTGTAAGCGGTAACGTGCACGGACCAGCACTGAAATTGTGGAGACGATTAGTCATTGGTTCTGCCTTGCATAGATTATGAAAAATAGGGGACTAATGCACTAGTTGACACAGTTTTTAAACTCACCCCTTTCATAAGCTGCAATAACATCCAGCACACCGTCTGATACAGCGACTTGTGCCTGAGTGGTTGACGCACCGATATGGTGGGTGCTGCAGACGCCGGGGTGAGTTGCGATATCAGAGGAAAAACTGCTGTCACCGGCGCCGGGTTCGTTATTGTACACGTCAAGGCCAACCCGGATACCTTTAGTATTTATAGCGTTCAGGACGGCTGCTTCATCCACCAGCTCTCCCCGGGAGGTGTTTATCAACATTGCGCCGTCTTTCATTTTCTCCAGGAACGCTGCGTTGACCATGCCTGTGGTGTCTGCGCTGGCCGGCATGTGCAGTGTTACGATATCGCAGCGCGTTAGCAGTTCATCCAGTGTTGCAAGCTGCTGTATACCTGCGTCTTCTATTTGCTGCAAAACGTTATCTGAGCGACCGGGTTTGGATATTGCGAATACCTCCATACCAAAGGCCCTCGCGCGTTCGGCTACAGCTAACCCGATTGAGCCCAGACCGAGAATGCCGACGGATTGTCCGTATAGACCGCGCGCGACAGAGTACTTCTTTTTATTCCAGACCCCATTGTTGAGATCTGACACATTGTCAGGGATGTTGCGATCAAGCGAGATCATCATGCCCATCACAAGTTCCGCCACTGCAATGGCATTAGCGCCTGGAACATTGCAGACTCGTATGCCGAGTTCGGATGCTGTGCTTTTATCAATTGTGTTGGTGCCGGCACCGGCGCGAATTACCAGTTTCAGATTGCTGCCTGCGGTAAGTGCCGCCGCCGGTACTTCGGTGCTGCGGACGATGAGGACTTCGTTATCTGCGATTGCCGCCTGCAATGTGTCGCCAGCAAGTGTTGCATCAGCTGTTACCTGATGACCCCTGGCTCGTAGTTTATCCCCGTGCGAGGGCGGAAAGCTGTCGGCAATTAGAATTTTCATCTTAATATCGCGCCTGTTGAAACTTGTGCGATTCTACTGACGCCAACCGGAGGGCAGTGGCTCACTCACGCCGCCCGATGTTGCCCGAGAACTGCTAAGTACAGACAGGATCAAATAGCGTACCGGGTTATGGGTTACAGATTGACTTTAGTGAGGGGTCCATATGCCCGGTTGGGCGGGATGTCGTTATTGTGCCGGGATGTTTGTACTTGCCTGCTTGGCTCACAAAGGCTTAGTTCAGCAGGGTCAGCTCAACAGGCGAACATCGCTTGCGAGTGCTGCAATCGCCAAGCCGTCAGGATATTTGTTTATGCGGCTCATGGAGGTATCAATCAGTCTTGCCTCTGGTTGGTGCTGCTGCAGATGCCAAAGCATGAACAGTTCCGCCCAGAGTTCGCTGGCCGCATTCATTTTGAAATTCTCCTGATTTAATGCGAACAGATTGAGGTAACTGCTCCAGTGCCTCTGTTCTGCAACTTCGGCGATCAAGCGTCCGTTTTGCTGTTCCCACGAACCCTGATAACAATTCTCTCGGTTACCTGTAAGCTGATACTGACGACTGATTAAATGCCCGAGTTCGTGAAATAGATCACTGGTTAACGATGGTGATTGCCTGTCCAGATAAATGGTGTTGCCGCTCAATACTTCAATCTGTTCACCGAAGTCATTGAACAAAGGGCGGTCATGCCACAGGTAGCATGAAGTGTAGGAGTAACATTTTACGTCAACAATTTCATTTAGATGTAAATCGCAAAGCGCCAGCAGCTTTTTCAGTTCGGGCGTTTTTGAATTTGCCATAGCACGGATGAACATAGATCTTTGTCAGTTCAAGGCTAACACATGAGAGGTTGCAAAACGGTGGGCGAGGTCGCTCGATAGCGTCACAGCTGTGAGATGGGTGGAGTAATCTATTGATCCCGGTATTCTGGCGTAATTTATATAAATTAATGTCGAGAGTTAAAAGCAAGTCGCGTACAATATAGTGCTCGTGCACGAGAGCTGACGGGAGATTCGTTAGTGATAGTCGGAACAGTTAAAGAGGTTTTCAACGGTGAAGCGCGCGTTGCGTTGACGCCGGCGTCCGCGAAGGAGCTGCAAAAACTGGGACATACCTGCCAGATTGAATCAGGCGCGGGTGATGCGGCGGGCTACACTGATGCATCCTACAAAGAGTCCGGTGTTACCGTAGTAGAGAATGCAGCGGCTTTGTACAGCTCGTCTGACATCATTACAAAAGTACGTCCTCCAACAGACGGTGAGCTGGCGCAACTCAATTCCGGCAAGACGCTAATTTCATTCTTCTATCCAGCTCAGGAAGAGGCAATGCTTGACAAGGCCGTTGCCAGCGGTGCAAGCGTTATCGCGATGGATATGGTACCCAGAATCAGTCGTGCTCAAAAAATGGATGCCTTATCCTCTATGGCAAACATCGCAGGGTATCGCGCCGTCATAGAAGCAGGAAACAACTTTGGCAGGTTTTTTACCGGTCAGGTTACAGCGGCAGGTAAAGTGCAACCTGCGAAGGTTCTGGTTATTGGAGCAGGTGTAGCCGGACTGGCAGCAATTGGTGCGGCACAATCGCTTGGTGCAATAGTCAAGGCATTTGATGTGCGACCGGAAGTTGCAGAACAAATTGAATCCATGGGCGCCGAGTTCCTGTTCCTCGACTTCGATGATCAAAGCGATGGCGCAGAAAGCGGCGGCTATGCAGCGCCATCCAGTCCGGAGTTTCGTGAAAAGCAGTTGGCTTTATTTCGCGAGCAGGCACCTGAAATAGATATTGTTATAACCACAGCACTGATACCGGGTCGTGATGCACCAAAGCTGTGGCTTGACGACATGGTAAAAGCGATGAAGCGCGGGTCAGTAGTGATTGATCTTGCAGCAGAACGCGGCGGCAACTGTGATGCGACAGTGCCAGATCAAAAAATTGTTACAGACAACGGTGTTACTGTTGTTGGCTACAGTGATTTTCCGAGTCGAATGGCAACCCAGTCATCTGATTTATATGCCACTAACATTCGTCATATGCTGGCAGATCTGACGCCTGAAAAAGACGGCGTCATTGTTCATAACATGGAAGACGATGTAATCCGCGGAGCTACTGTAGCCCACAGCGGAGAGAAAACATTTCCGCCACCCGCACCTAAAATTCAGGCTATTGCCAAACAGCAACCGGCAACAGTTGTTAAAACGGAAGAAGAAATAGCTGCCGAAGAAGCAGCGCTGCTGAAGAAATCGGGCCGACAGCAAATTCTGCTACTGGCTGCAGGAGCTGTTTTGATGTACTTCATTGGCAGGTATGCGCCAGCCAGCTTTATGCAGCACTTTATTGTCTTCGTGCTTGCGGTGTTCATTGGTTTTCAGGTTATCTGGAATGTATCTCACTCGCTGCATACGCCTTTAATGGCAGTTACCAATGCAATATCCGGGATCATTATTGTCGGTGCATTGCTGCAGCTCAATGCCCCCGGTTTTATTGTTACAGCTCTGGCTTCAATTTCAGTATTAATTGCAACGATAAATATTGTCGGCGGGTTTATGGTGACGCGTCGTATGTTGCAGATGTTTCAGCGATCTTAAGGGGAACATCATGCTAACGAACGAACTTCAAACGGCTGCCTATATAGCAGCGGCTGTATTATTCATATTATCACTCGGTGGCCTGTCTGATCAGGAGCGTGCCAAGCGCGCTGTATGGTTTGGCATCATCGGGATGTTCATTGCAGTATTTGCGACTATCTTTGGACCCAGCGTCACCATTGGTCCGGTGCTGATCGTGATGCTGGTCGCAGGTGCTGTTATTGGTGCCATTGTCGCCAGGCGTGTTGAGATGACCGGCATGCCGCAACTGGTTGCGGCACTGCATTCATTTGTGGGTCTGGCCGCAGTATTTATTGGTATTAATTCAGATATCAATCCGCCTGAGCTTGCCACCAGTGCAGAGAAAGTTATTCATGAAGCAGAAGTTTTTCTGGGGGTATTCATCGGTGCGATCACTTTCACCGGTTCTATCGTTGCCTATGGCAAGTTGTCCGGAAAGCTTGATGGCAAGGCGTTAATTTTACCCGGCAGACACATACTTAACATTGTCCTGTTGCTTGCCTCTGTAGCACTCATGCTGATGTATATGAATCACATGGGTAGCTGGACCTTGTACCTGATGACAATTCTGGCATTTGTACTTGGCGCCCATCTGGTGTTGGCCATAGGTGGTGCAGATATGCCTGTGGTCGTTTCCATGCTTAACTCGTACTCCGGCTGGGCTGCTGCTGCAACCGGGTTCCTGTTGGGCAATGACCTTCTTATTGTAACCGGTGCTCTGGTTGGATCTTCTGGTGCAATTTTGTCCTACATTATGTGCAAGGCGATGAACCGTAAGTTCCTATCCGTAATTCTGGGTGGCTTCGGTGGGGCGCAAGGTGCCGCAATGGAAGTAGATGGTGAACAGATAGCGATTGATGCAAACGGTGTGGCAGCAGCGCTTGAAGATGCAGATAGTGTTGTGATTGTTCCGGGCTATGGAATGGCAGTAGCGCAGGCACAACAGTCGGTATCAGAGCTCACCAGAAAGCTTCGTGCACAGGGTAAAAATGTACGCTTTGGCATTCACCCGGTGGCCGGGCGACTGCCAGGTCATATGAACGTGTTGCTTGCGGAAGCCAAGGTGCCGTATGACATAGTTCTTGAGATGGATGAGATCAACGATGATCTTCCGGACACTGATGTTGTAATTGTTATTGGCTCCAACGATATTGTAAACCCGGCGGCGCAGGAAGATCCGAACTCACCTATTGCCGGTATGCCGGTACTTGAAGTCTGGAAAGCGAAGCAGGTATTTGTATCCAAGCGCGGGCAGGGCACGGGCTACTCTGGTATTGAAAATCCACTGTTCTTTAAAGAGAACACCCGTATGTTTTATGGCGATGCGAAGCAGTCTCTGGATACATTGCTGCCTAAAATAAGCTGAGATCTGTTATTGCAGTCTTTGTCCACCTGCTCGCAGAGCAATTGAGATTTTTAGAGGCTTTATATCATGATGAATAATTTGCAGCAGTTAACTGGCATATGTCTGTTGGCAACAGTAGGGATATCAGTCAATGCTGTCGCTGAAACTCTGCCCATCGCAGATGCACACGTACACTACAGTCATGATTCGGTGGAGCTCACACCCCCTGAACGGGTCATTGAATTAATGCGAAATGCCAATCTCAAGTTTGCGCTGGTGTCTAGCTCCGATGATAACGGTACTCAGTTACTCTCTGAGTTAGCGCCGGATCTTATTATCCCGGGTTTACGTCCATATCGCCGTCGTGGCGAGACTGGCACCTGGTTTAATGATGAAGAAGCATTAGCTTATGTTGAAAAGCTGCTGGCCAAAAACCGTTATGCGTCTATTGGTGAGTTTCATTTGTTTGGCAGCAGTGCTGATTTGCCTATTCCGATGCGAATTGTTGAGCTTGCTGCGGAGCACAATCTGGTTCTGCATGCACACTCCGATGCAGATGCAGTAGAGAGGCTGCTGGCCCAGAACAGTCAGGTGAAAGTGCTGTGGGCGCACTCGGGTTTTGACGAGCCGGAAGTAGTATCAGCCATGCTAACAAAGCACGATCGCCTTTGGGCTGATTTGGCATTCCGTTCGGAAGTCGGGAGTGGTGGGTCATTATCATCTGAGTGGTTGAAGCTATTTACCGATCACCCGGATCGCATGATGCTGGGCACTGATACCTATACGCCCGAGCGTATGTACTACCTGCCTGAACATGCAGAAAGTTCGCGGGCCTGGTTGGATACACTACCGGATGATTTGGCGGAGCGAGTTGCGTGGAAAAATGCGCATGATCTGCTGATGCCAATTTGGCAAGCCAACAAAAGCAAGGTCTCGGCTGCACAGCCAGAGTCTGTCGCTCAGAAAGGCTGCAGACCGGAAGAGGGTAGTGGCGTGTATCAGGTAAGTGAATCACCAGCTATATTCATTCAGCCTTCGGATTCGATATCGGTAAGTGAACAGTTTGCAGCCGTAGTAACCGTTTGTGGCAACAACGTTTCAAGTTCTGATCTCAAGCTTGATGCAACAATGCCCTCCCATGGTCATGGTATGAACTATAAACCGGCTTATACTGTGCTGGCGCAATCATCAGACATGCTAAAAGTGCAGGTTGATGGATTACTGTTACATATGCCTGGTGACTGGCAATGGCAGGTTGAGTTAGGCAATGGTGATGACAGGAATACTTTTTCTCATACATTTAACGTGCAGTAACCAGCTGCATGCGTAAGTGTTTAACGCTGTGTTGCCTGTTGGCCTGTATGGCAACGTGTATGGTAACGGTACGTCAGGGCTTTGCGCAAACTCATCCTGAGTCTGTACTTACTGCACAGGAAATGGCTCTTTTAAAAAGTTTCGGTCCCTGGCTTGTTACAGCACCTCAGGATCCGGGCAATGAGTTTTCTGGTTTACTATGGGCCGAGCAACTCGGTGAGAAACTTTTCCGAGATACCGATTTGTCGGGCAATCGAAGTATCGCCTGTATTACCTGCCACCTTCCAGCTAAAGGGTTTGCAGATGGTCTAAGTGTTGCCGTTGGTGCGGGTACACATGTCAGAAATACACAGGGCCTTTTGAATGCCGGGCTGCAACGCTGGTTCGGTTGGGATGGTGGCGCTGACAGTTTATGGGCTGCAAGCCTTCGGCCGATACTCTCGGACATCGAAATGAATGCGGACGTCGAAAATGTTGCCAGCCTGTTTCGGGACAAAGAATACGTCGCCAGAACACTTAATCAGAATGCAGATATCTCTGTACTTACCGATGCAGGATTGGCCGATGCAGGACTGACCGATGAAGAACTGGTTGTATTATTAGCCAAAGCTATAGGAGCTTATACCCGAACCATTGTTTCACCCCAATCGGAGTTTGATGTATTCAGATCCCGGCTGCTTGCCGGCGATGAAATTGAGCCTGAGCATTATTCAGCGTCGGCAGTTCGAGGCCTTAAAATATTTCTGGGCGATGCCAATTGCCATGTCTGTCATTTTGGTGCTAATTTTTCTAATGGTGAATTTCATGATGTCGGCAGACCATTTTTCACCGGTGTTGGCCAGGTTGACTCAGGTCGCCACAGTGGAATTAAACGAGTGAGAGATGACCGTTATAATCTGCTCGGAGACTTCAACGGCAGTGCAAATGTGAATGAGGCTCGAAAAACGCAAACCGTGAAACTTGCCCAAAGTAACTTTGGTCAATGGCGAACCCCAACACTGAGAAACCTGACTCTGACTGCTCCCTATATGCATGACGGAAGCCTTGCCACTTTGGAAGATGTGGTGAACTACTATTCTGATATTGATCCTGCGCGGCTTCACTCCAAGGGTGAAGCGATTTTAAAACCGCTTAATCTGGATGAACAATCCAAAACTGATCTGGTGCGGTTTCTTGAATCGTTGAGTCCGGCCAATACTCATTAGTTACCTGTGAGATGGTATAGTCAGGTACTTATAGTACTGAGCCGGGAGCTGACCAATGTCTGACGTATCACTGCAATGTCAGTGTGGGGCCATCGAGGGCACTATAACCAATGCAACACCATCTACGGGATCGCTGGTAGTTTGTTGTTGCGATGATTGCCAGAAATTTGCACAGCACTTAAAGCAGGAAAATACCACGCTGGATCAATTTGGCGGAACAAAAATATACCAGACCTCCCAGTCTCAACTAACCATTCACGAAGGACTGGAGCACCTTCAAAGCATGCGTCTGACTGAGAAAGGTCTCCTTAGATGGTATGCAGGATGTTGCAATACTCCCATTGGCAATACAATGAATGCGTCAATGCCATTTGTTGGTGTGATTCACAACTTCATCAATGCTAAAGATCAGGCAGAAAAACTCGGCACGGTACGCGCCTGGGTGCAGACACAACACGCCAAAGGAACACCGGATTACCCGCGCAGTGCTGAGAAATTTCCGATCGGTATAACACTTCGCATTGTACGAAAGATGCTCTCGTGGAAAATACGCGGTATGAACAAGCCGACAGTGTTTTTTGATTCAAATGGAGAGCCTGTAGCAAAGCCGTCTGTTGCTGTATCAAACCCTTAAGGTGCACCGTTTTTCAATGATAGAGAGTGTTGCTCGCTGCGTGAGTTGGAGAAACCTGGGTACTGATCAGTTATCGTATGATGCCATTTTTATTCTGTAGTTTGTTGTGTCAGTTTGTCGAGTACCGCTGAATGTGGTTGACTCTGGTTGCAGCTGACTATATCGGAACCATTGCTTTCATTCGCAGTTCGCTCTGCTTCCTGGCAATGTAACTATGTAAACTAACTAGTTTATAGAGGGTAGCTCAAGCGATATCGGAAGCTCGATTCCGGATGTTTTCCAAAAGTGCAGCAAGTCAATAAATACCCAGTTCTCAACCAGTTTATCTCCTGCTCTCCGATAAATATCAATCACTCTGAACTCACCTGCAATGTCTGACTCCGGCATGCCCATAAAGCCACCAATCGATCTGGCGGTGAAATTTGGCCAGCCAAAAAAACCACCATAGTTTCCTTCGGCTAGTCTTGCGATGTGTTGGGTTGTTGAACGGTCCGTCAGGCCGGCTCTGAATGGTGCGGAGTGTTGCTTTGCGTAGCGCTCAATTGTATACGTCGCACCGATACCGGCGGGACCCCACCAAATCATGTCTTCAGCCCAGCTTTGGCGCAGCTCATCTTCCAGGCTCAGTTTACTTTGCCACTGACCGAGTTCACTGATCATTTTGTTAATTAAACTTAGTGTTGCGTTGCCTGCAGTTGCATCCTGAATGTCATGCAGAAGCCCGTCGTGGGTCATGGGTCCGGGTTGCACCATGTGGGCTGCGGTGGCATCTGGATACGGGTTGAGTTCCGCTTGTATCATTAGATGTGGAATGTCAAAGTACATTGAAGTTTCTTTTATCTTTCCATCTTCAACGCGATGAAATTCGCAGTAGCGCAGAAATACCATTTTCCCGGTGGGTTGTATGCCGAGCCAGGCCTGATCAAATAGGCCCATCAGGTGGCCCATTGAGACAACCCAGGTACTTTTAAAACCGTCTATCTCGTTGAGTCCTGCAAAGAAGATGTCCTGGCGACGTTGCAGTTGCGCGATGGATTGGTGCAATTTTGTCCAGAATGAATCGGCGAGCTGCGCTTTGGTTAGCTCGCCAAACGGATGGTAACCGCGCCAGATAAAATCATCTGTGGTGTAGCGGTTTAGTACCTCAAGCGGATCGCTATTTTTGCAATCAAGATCCAGATGGAAACTTTGTACCGTTGCTTTCTCTGCTTGAAAATTGTTCAGTTTTTGCCCCTTGTTATCGTGGGAATCGCGATGTCTGGTAGCAGTATACTCTGTGACTAAGGTTTACTGAGATAACACTACGATGAAAATTACCGTCAATAGTGAGACTCATGAAGTAGATGAAGAACCTGATAATGCCGCTGTTGCGGGCGCTTCGTGATGAACCGGGAACGACGGCCAAAGTATGGCAGCGGAATCGCACAAGTGTGGGTGTTGTCAGTCCAGGCATATCATGCTGGCAGCCTGTCGTTACTGGTGTTGCAACCGGAGCCTTCAGATTCTGAGATTGATACTGCCATCAGTGGCAATCTGGGTCGTTGGGATTTATTGGGACACCCATCTCAAGGATTTATTGGGACATCCATCTCAAGATTTATTGGGACACCCATCTCAATGGTTTAGCTAAACGTTGCAATTATTATGTTACGTAAGCCCTAAGGAATAATCCTGGATGCTGGTCTAAGGTGGGTGTCCACCTGGAAGGGATTGGAATGAGCCAAAGATTGTGCCGGTCTGGAATGCACTGCAGGGTTGTAGTAGTTGCGTCCCCTGTTTTTGGCCAGATATTCAGAATAGCCAGAGTAAAAAAAAGGCGCTGTCATTGCGACCAGCGCCTGCTGCTTGTAACAGTTATTGTGAAGACAGTAGCAACTTAGTTGCGCGTTACTGTCACTTCGAGGTAGCGAGTTCCCGCTTCGAAATCGAAAGCCGGGTTCTCAGAGCCGCTCTGTCCCGGATGAGGTGTTATAGAGCCGTTCTCATCGTCGGTCAGGTTAGCATCGGAACCGCACGGTGGTACCCAGTAGTCCAGAGTAAGTACATTAGTCTCAGAGCCAGCATCATAGATAGGTGCCATGAATGTTTCGCTTGCATCCGCGGACAACGTATGTGAATTGACTGCAGAGAAACCATCGTTTGTGCAAACGACCATACTAATAACTGACATTACCTGATCTTCCGAGGCCAGATCCAAATTAATTGAGGCGCTCATGCCTGGTAGAAGTGGACCGGGATTGGCAGGATCCGCAAAGCCAACACCAAAAGTACTGGCACGACCCTGGTCAGTTAAATACCCCAACAAATCTACTAATGGTGCATTGTTTCCATTTTGAGCAATTGCAACTACGGAAGGTCGCGCGGGTTGCCCGACGTTAAACAAGCGCATACCGTTTTCTGCGTCCGGTGCATTGTGCAGAACGACAATGGGTGGAGTCATTGGCTGTGTTTCTGACGTGTTTGTTAACGTCACTGTCAGACTGCCTGATGCAGGAACATCAGCTGCCAGAGTGGTCACCAGATCAAAGGAATAGGCGACGACATCTGTGCCGGTTTGTTGTATCCAAAAGGTGTAGTTGCCTGCTTCAAGAGGCGGTGCAAACCCCTGAGAGCCAGCGCCGCTACCGATAGCTGGAAGAATATCTGTGCCCTCGCCATCTGCGCCGAACAGTGTGAATCCGAGCAAATTGGCTGCATCTGTATCGGTGGGAGGCTCAGTGAACACAGTGCCTTCCTGAATGCCGATAAACGCCACATCATCTGCAGACTCATAGTTAGCAAGCTCAAGCGACGACAATACATAGCCTTCCGGCACGTTGACGGTAACGTAGTCGAGATCACCAGCGACGACTTCTCCGCTGATCACATTGGATCCAACACCCAGCGCCAGAGTCAGTGGGTTGGTTGCATCATCAGTGATATCACCTTCAGTGGCCTCGTCATAAATCACGGCTGTATCAACAGCGTCATCGCTTGTGTCATCGTCCAACACAGGTGCATCGTCATCATCAATACCAATGACAAGGTCGCCATCGCTATTTGTAGAGAGCGTTATGTTAACGTCCTCACCATTGGCCAGATCTGTCTGAATTGAATCAAGGGTTTCTGCACCACACGCTGTCAGAGACAAAATTACGGCAGCACTGGCGACACTTTTTACACATACAGGCAGGTGCGAAGCTATTGCGGCACTTAGGTTGTTTTTCATACTGGTGTTTCTCAAAGTCTTGGAATAAGAAACGGCGTTTGAATGTTCGGTTCTTGTACATTTGATGTCGAACAAATACACCGTTTTGCGGTTAGCCAATGCCGGTCTGGAAACAGGAGTGTAGCGAGGTTAGTCAAGCGCAAGATCCGGTGCCCACCTCATATAGTTACTTAGCAATAACCTGGCTGTTAAATCCAGAAAGTGTTGTTACTTTCAGCAAACGGCCTACATGTGGTGGGTCGAAAATTACAAGATTGATCGATGCTCGCTACCCACCTGGCTCAGCCCAGATATCAGCTTTTCGGAATATACACTGCGAAGAAAACAGACTGAATTGGCGATAGCACCACACAAAAAAAAATAATAATTATTTTATAAATTATTTATATTTTTGGATATTGACAAATAACGTATTTGAAGCAGTCGCTGCATACAGGGAACGTTGGAGGCTGCCTGATGAAACTGGTCGGAAAACCACTTTAACTGACTTGATCCCGGGTTGTGTGGTCAATTATTTGCGAATGGAACAGCGCGTATCACTGATATTCGACCAACTAAACCAAACGTGTCCCTATGTTTTATTTCTTGTGTTAACGGCGCTTATGATTCTTGGTCCTGGTTTTAAAATTATCAGACTTTCGATTTGAGTTGACGCGTATCAAACAATGGCTTTTGCGCCATTGCCACGATGTTAGGCCAGCAAGTGAGAAGCTTGCACCCGTAATTGAAGTGAATTACCAAAGGAATTGTCGGGAAGGAATTGAACGCGGGAATTGCGGGGACATCCACCTCAGCAGTTCAGAAAAATAGTAAATTATCAGGTTCTGTAAGCCCTAAGGAATAAATTTGGATGAATTGTTTAAGGTGGGTGACCTTGCGGTGCTTTGCAAAGTAGATGTCCTGGCGGTGTTGCTGTTGGCGAGCTGTGCTTTTGTTAACTCGCCAAACGGATGGTAACCGCGCCAGATAAAATCATCTGTGGTGCAGCGGTTTAGTACCTCAAGCAGATCGCTATTTTTGCAATCAAGATCCAGATGGAAACTCAGTACCTTTGTTATCTCTGCTTGAAAACTATTCGGTTTTTGCCCCTCGTTATCGTAAGAATTGCGATATTTGTTAGCAGTATACTCTGGCACTACAGCTTACTGAGATAACACTCCGATGAAAATTACCGTCAATGGTGAGACATTTGAAGTTGATGTAGAGCCTGCAATGCCGTTGCTGTGGGTGCTGCGCGATGAGCTGGGAATTACCGGGCCAAAGTATGGCTGCGGAATCGCGCAGTGTGGTGCCTGCACGGTCCATGTTAACGGGTCAGCGGTCAGGTCATGTCAGCTTGCAATCGGGGATCTCAATGGTGAGGTACAAACTATCGAGGGACTCGGCACACCGGATGCTATGCATGCTGTGCAACAGGCATGGGTCGATCATCAGGTAGCACAGTGCGGGTATTGTCAGTCGGGGCAGATAATGCAGGTAGCCTCGTTGCTGGCAGCGCAACCAAATCCTTCAGATGATCAGATTGATGCTGTCTTGAGTGGCAACCTCTGTCGTTGCGGCACGTACCCGCGTATACGTGCCGCGGTTAAATCGGCAGCTGCAAAGCTTCAGGAGAGTTGATATGGGTGCTCTTGGAACTATCACGCGCCGAACTTTTCTTATTGGCTCTGCCGCAATAGCCGGTGGCGTGGCGTTTGGTACTTATATGTTCAAACGTCCTGTTCCTAATCCGTTGCTTGATGATCTTGCGGATGGAGAAGCTGCGATCACGCCGTTCGTGAAAATTAACGCCGACGGTATTACGTTAGTCACTCCGCGGGCCGATAAGGGGCAGGGCTCTTATTCAATGCAGGCTAATCTTATTGCTGAAGAGCTTGATATTGATCCGGCCAGTGCTTCAATAACACCTGGATTGCCGGGCCCCGCTTACTATAATGCTGCGGTGTTAGGTGAGGGGGCTCCGTTTCCCGCTTATGATGAAAGTTCACAGGCTGAAACGGTGCGTGAATTTATGGCGGTTCCGGCAAAACTTTTTCAAGTGCAAATCACCGGTGGTTCTTCAACTGTGCCGGATATGTTTGACCGATTACGTACAGCCGGCGCAGTTGCTCGCGAAACGCTTAAAGAGGTGGCTGCGGTTAAAACAGGTGTTGCGAGGTCAGAGCTTAATACTGAGGGCGGACATGTCATTCTTCCGGACTCAAGTAAAATAGCCTATACCGATCTTGCTGCAGATGCGGCAACAATAGAGCCGGTTACTGATGTTTCACTTCGTGACCCGTCCGAATGGCGATTGCTTGGCAAGCCCGGTATGCAAAGGCTTGATATGGTGGCCAAGTGTACCGGTACAGAAATGTACGGCATTGATCAATCCGTAGACGGAATGGTATTCGCCTCAGTGTGTGCCAATCCGGGTATCGGCGGGGACGTACTAAGTTACGATGCAGATGCTGCAAGCGCTATGACTGGCGTACAAAAAGTAATTCCAGTGAAGCATGGTGTGGGTGTTATTGCGTCGAATACATGGTATGCATTCAAAGCGCTGGATGCACTTAATTGTGAGTGGGGACCGGGACCATACCCCGAAAACTCTGCAGAAATCTGGGATGCACTCGAAGCTTCTATAGATGTGCAGGACAATCTGGATCATCAGCAACGCAATGATGGTGATGTCGAAGCAGCGCTTGAAGAGGGAGATGTAATAGAGGCGTCTTATCGGGTGCCGTATCTGGCGCACGCGCCGATGGAACCGATGAACGCTATTGCGCTTCTTACGGATAACAAGCTCGAAATCTGGACCGGCACGCAAATACCCCTGTTCGTGCGCAACAAGGCAGCAAAGATCTCGGGTATTGATGCAGACAATGTGTTCGTTTACGTACAACCGATGGGTGGCAGTTTTGGGCACAAGCTTGAAATGACTCATGTTGAGCAAGCGGTTGAGCTTGCAATGGCGGTGAAAGGCACGCCCGTTAAGATGACCTGGAGTCGTGAAGAAGATATGACTCACGACTATCCGCGTCCGGCTGCAGTCACTCGCGCTCGTGGTGTAGTTGCTGATGGCAAGGTGGAGACGTTCGATCTATCGGTGAGTCAATCGGCCATGGCGCCCAACTGGATGGCGCGGTTAACCGGTCTGGCGATTCCGGGTCCGGATGCAACCATCACCACCGGCTCGTGGGATCAGCCTTTTGCAATACCCAACTACCGTGTAACCGGCTATCGCGCACCAGATATGGTGCCAGTATCTTCGTGGCGGTCGGTGGGTGCCTCAGGCAATGGATTTTTTCATGACTGTTGGCTGGATGAGCTTATTCATGCGGCGGGTGCTGATCCCTTAGCAGAGCGCTTGCGACTTTGTTCCCACGAGACTTCTAAAAAGGTATTGGAAGAGGTCGGTAAGTTGAGTGGATGGAATAAGCCATTAGTGGACAAAAGTCGTGGCCGTGGAGTGGCATTCTGCATGTCGTTCGGTGTGCCGACCGCGCAGGTAATTGAAGTGACCAGTACAGACACGGGAATTAAAATCGATAAAGCCTGGATAGTGGCTGACGTTGGAACGGTGCTCGATCCGGTCAATATTGAGGCACAGTTGTTCGGTGGTTTGATCTATGGACTGGGTCATGCGATCAACAGCGAATTAACGTACGAAAACTATGCACCAAAACAAAATAACTATCATGCCTACGAAGGCATGCGTCTTTATCAAACTCCGGAGGTTGAAGTAAAAGTGCTCGAGAATGCTCACCGTATCCGTGGCGTAGGAGAGCCCGGTTTGCCACCAGCTGCACCGGCGCTGGGTAACGCGATATTTGCCGCTACCGGGCGGCGAATTCGTGAGCTGCCGTTTAACAAACATATTGACTTTGTTTAGGCTACCCGGTGAATAATTTCTTTGCAGTAGTTGTATTAACAGTTGTGGTGACAATCAGTGCTTATGCGGCAGATACCGGAACTGAAATAAACCCGCCACCAGAGGGCACAGTGACTGAGGAGCAAGGCTTGCAAGCCTGGTCCAGAGTCTATGAAGTCGCATCACATCCGCGTTGTGCGAATTGCCATACCGGTGAGAGTGACAGGCCAATGTGGTCTGGCCCTGCCTATGGAAAAACCAGACCGCATGGTATGAACATTAAGGCTGGCGCCAGTCGGATAGGTGCGGAGTACTTACTGTGCTCAACCTGCCATACAACAGCCAGTAAAAATATAAGCGATGATGTTAAAGATGGTGCGAACGATACACCCCATGCAGCACCCCGGGTTGCAATGTCGTGGCGGCTGGCTCCACCTGAGGCACACTGGTTCGGACAGTCATCAAAGCAAATTTGTCAGCAACTGCGTGATCCGGAACTTAACTGCGATCGTACAATGGTGGAGCTTGCTGAGCACCTTGATCACGATCTTATTCTGCACTGGGCCTGGAATCCCGGGGGTGGGCGTGAACCGGCGCCCTATAGCCTGCAGGAGCATATTAATGACTTACTGGCGTGGGGCGTTGCAGGATTCCCTTGCCCTCAATAGCAACGGGTGCGTCAACTGCTCGGGTACCCCGAGAATACTGGACATAAGACTGGAGACAGGCCGTGTTGGGATTAGCCGGATCACTACTGGTATTTACCGGGATATGGCATGCACTTGAATGGTTAATGGGGGGTCGCAACAAAGACACGTTGCGCCTGATTCCGTTTGGGATTATTTATGTAGTATTGGGTTATCTGATTGTGACTTTTTCAGGGGGCTCTGTTGTACCTGCTGTGGCCCTTGTTATAACTGTGATCGGGCTGGTTGCTGCGCTGGCTATGCGCAAAAACTCAAAGGTGAGACACTGGGTAATGCTGGTGTTTATTGTTATTGATGTACTTATTGTTGCCAGCCTTGCACTGGCATTGATCAGTTAGCGTAAAATAAAAGATGTTGAGTTTTTTCAGAATCAACTACTGATTCGGCACAGCGCTGCGTGCCTTGCCGGTACGCTTGATACCAAGCCTTCGTTCGCGCTCAATAATTATGATACCTGCGGTAATTATAAGTACGACACCTGTCATCATAATGCGAGTTGGCAGTTCATTGAATACAAAGTAGCCAACCAGCAGGGCCAGTATGATGGAGCAATACTCAAACGGTGCAATGACTGACACTTCTGCATGGCGATAGCTTTCTGTTAAAAGTATCTGCCCAACACCTCCCAGCAGGCCCGCTGTAATTAGAAAAAACGCTTCACGAACACCGGGTACTTCCCATCCAAATGGGAGCGTTAATAACGCCAGCACGGTCGACATCACGGAGAAGTAAAATACAATAGAGCCGGTGGTTTCTGTGGCGACCAGCTTGCGTGCAAATACCTGAGCGAGAGCCGAGAATACAGCGGCCATCAGTGCAGCAAGAGCGCCAATAGTTTGCATGCGGCTGGCAAGTGTAATGTCCTGAATGTCTGCGTTTAGTAGTGTTAGCCGCGGCGATAAAATAAGCATGACGCCGAACAAACCTAACAACAAAGCCGAAAATCGCACTATTCTTATTTTTTCGCCAAGAAACATCGCTGCCAGCATTGTGACCAACAACGGTGCTGCATAGCCAATGGCAACTGCCTCAGGCAGTGGTATCAAGCCGATAGACAGGAACCCGGATGCCATGGCACAGGTACCCATGAGTC
>CAZYRP010000007.1:0-52977 GCA_964649465.1 uncultured Granulosicoccaceae bacterium
GTCCTGTCGAGGTCCTGCCCGCAGGTGCCAGCTCCGCTGATGTGTTGGACCTTTGGAACTCCACTGTTCAGTCACCCGGCGACGCCTGCACCCCGGCCTTCGATGATGCGTTGGGATCTAACTGGGTGATGACCGACGCCGACCTCTCGATCTTTGGCACCCAGAGTATTCCGGAGCCTTAACGCCAGCTCACTCGCGTCAACTGGCTTTGCGAGAAAATCCATCGCGCCAAGTTGGAGTGCCTTAAGTTTTGTTTCACTATCATCAGAGGAGGTGAGAATAACCACCGGTATGTACGTAAGTGTTTTATCGTTACGCATTGTGGTTAGAATGTCGAATCCTGAAACATCAGGCATCATGAGATCAAGCAGCACTACATCCGGCTTTTCGCGCCGCATGATATCGATTGCCTGAACAGACTCTGACGTTGTGACAAAATTCGAATACCCTTCACCTTCCAGGTATGTCTGCAGTACGTCAGTATTGATAGGCTCATCATCGACAAGCATTATCTTGGCATTGTTGATCAGGGATTCGTACGGGTTCGAATCCTGATCGTTACCCATATTGTCTAGATCGTCAATGTCCATCAGGTGGCGTCATTCTTTGCTTTTGGTTTTTACGCAGATTGTTCAATGTTGTTGGAGTCGTCGTTACCCGGTATTGCAATTTTGTTTGCGTAATCCTTTATGTCTAATAAGCACTTCCCGACAGTTTCCATGTCTTCGTCTTTCGCCCCAATTTCCATCGCCGCTGCGGGTTTTGTAAAGATGCCAAAACCGACCGTGCCGCCGGAGCCTTTCAGCCAGTGCGCAAGCGCCGCCAGCTGTTCGAAATTTTTCTGCTCTGCTGCTTCATCCATCGCCACCAGTTGTGATTCCAGCCGCGGCAGGAATTTTTCCACTATTGGGCGGAACGAAGGGTTTTTCGCAAGCAGAGTACTCTCTACCACTTCAACGGCCTGAAGGCCGGAATCTTGAGTCTCAACAGCGGCAGGTTCCACGCGATTTTTGCCGGAGGCAGCGCTGAAATTCGGGCCAGAGCCTGTGCCTGGGCCCGTGCCGGAGCTTGAATCTGTGCCCGGGCGCAGCCGTTCGATAATCGACTTGATTTGAATCAGGTCACGTTTGCATTCTTCGTGGTTGCTCGCTTTAGCGCTATCTTCAAGCTGCTTTGCCGGCCTGGACAATTGATCGAACCCGACCGTACCTCCTGAACCCTTAAGCCAGTGCGCCAACGCCGCCAATTCTGTAAAGTCTTTATCACTGTTGGCGATCTCCATCTGGATGTATTGTTCACGAACGCGTGTGATGAATTTCTCAACTACCGGGGCCAGCTTCTCTGAGTCTGCAAGACGGCTGTAGTAGAGCTCTCCGTCGGCCTGCTGTTCGTCTGCCGCTTCGTCATTGGCTGATGGCGTTGCGATTGCTGGTGTTGTGTTAGACGCTTTTGGTTTGTCTACCTTCTTGCCACCTATGAGTTCAGCCAGTAGTTTTGACAGTGCGTCAATGTCTATTGGCTTAGTCATGTAATGTGAGAACCCTGATTGTAAAATGCGTTCCTCGTAGCCTTTCATTGCATTCGCTGTAAGTGCGATGATGGGTTGCGTCAGTCCTTTTTCTCGCATGGCAGCGACTGCCTCGTAACCGTCCATAACCGGCATCTGAATGTCTGACAAAATAACGTCATAGTTCGTGCTGGTGGCCATATCGACGCCGATGGCTCCGTTCTCAGCAGTATCGGTGCTAATGCCGAGATCGTTGAGCACCAGTGTCAGTAGCTCACGGTTTTCAGCCGCGTCATCGATAACCAGTACGTTGCACTCAGGGAATTCCCAGCTGGCGTGTGCTTCTGCCTCTGCAACCTCAACCTGTGCAAATAGCTCTTGCGGCTGCATAATTTTTACGTCACCGTCAGTAACAAGATCAATAACTGCCGTGAATGTGGTGCCAACATTTGCCTGGCTGGATAACAATATGTCACCGCCCATAGCGCGAGCAAGTTTGCGGCTAATGGCGAGCCCCAGACCGGTACCGCCAAAGCGCCGTGTTATAGAGGAGTCTGCCTGTACAAAGGGTTTGAACACTGCAGCTTGTTGCTGCTCGTTCATGCCGATGCCGCTATCTTTAACATCAATAGCAAATTTCTTTGCGCCGTTTTCTTCGAATGTACGCAGAATTACTTTTACGCCGCCTTCTTCAGTGAATTTAATGGCGTTACCAACCAGGTTAGTGATGATCTGACGCAGTCTGCCTGCATCAGTTTGGATAACCTCGGGCAGTGGTTCGGGTATTTCTATTTCCAGCCCGATATCTTTGTCTTCAGCTCGAACTCTCAGTACCTGTACTACATCATGTGCGACCACATGCGGCTTACAGTCTATCGTTTCAACTTCAAGTGCGCCGGACTCTACCTTTGAAAGATCGAGAACATCGTTAATAAGTTCAAGTAAGTGTTTACCGCTGCTTGAAATGGTACCGAGATGCTTTTCCCAGTCATTGTCGGATGCTCCGTTGCCCCGTTTCAGTACTTCGGTAAAGCCGAGAATTGCGGTCATTGGCGTACGAATTTCGTGACTCATGTTGGACAGGAAGTCACTCTTGGCGCGGTTTGCATCTTGTGCTGCATCGCGAGCTGAGCGCAGTTCCTTCTCTTTTTCTTCAAGGTCGGTCACATCGTCCAGGCTAATCAGTACTCCACTGGCTTTTTTACCAGAAAGAATCGGTGAGCAGTTAACCAGAAATTTGTGCCAATTTCCGTCGTGAGCTTCCAGCCAGACATCTGCACCGCGAACAGTTTCGGATGTGTTTAGTGCTTGAATCCACGGGAAGGATTTTTCCGCCCCGGCATTATCGTCATCAGTGTTCTGTGCTGCCTGTTCTTCAGGGTGGTATTCACTTAGATGCCACTCGAATTCGTCAGCTTTTTTGCCAAGCAACGCTTCGGCAGTTTCACCGGTAATGGTCTGAAATGCTTTGTTGGCGAGTACAACGTTCGATTTACCGTCGACAACTATAAGTGCTTCAGCGAGGGTGTCGAGTGCGGAACGCACTCGCCCCGGTACCGCTTGTGATGGATTTAATGCTTTTAGCATTTTTCCAAGATAAATGTAGAACAGTACAAAGCCTAACAGGCTGCAGAAAGCAATCAGTGCCAGTCTTGAGTTTTGTAATTTCTTTATCCAGCTGTCACCGTTCGGGTTGGTAAAAAACAGTGCGATTTTTCCCCACTCTGTGTCGCCTTGCAGGATTGGAAGTACCAGTGTTGAAGGGGTGGAGGTGCTGGAGTCGTAGGCCGGATCTACTTCTAACTCATCGCCGATGATGAGTGGGCTGTCATCACCGCGCGTAACGGTGGCGGCCTGCAGGGCCTCGTTACGGCCAATGATAAATTCCAGATTGGATTGGATGCTCGAGAAGTCTTCCTGGGCTATAAAGAGTGTGCTGCTCGAGGCAATGGATTCTGCCAATGCAACTCTGCCATGCATCACCGCGTTTTGCCGGTCGGGAATCAGGTTGAGCATTGTCGCAGTCAGCAGCAAAGTCATGACGATTGATGTCAGACCCAGTGCCAGGTGAAATTTTGCCGAAAGTTTTTTCATTATCTTACTACCTGCGTACTCGACCAGCGTGCTGCGAGTTTGCTCATCAGTTTTACGAACCCGGAGTTAATCACTTTTCTGCCTTTCATCTGGACCATTTTCAGGTATTGGATCTTCTTCATTCTTTTCGACCAGTTCTTCTAACGAGTCGTCCTCATGGCCATCATCTTCACCACCGAGACTTGACAAAACGGGTAGTGGGTCAATGTTTCTCCATGCGGGTAGTGCAGACAAAACACTACCGATCAGCAAACCACCTCGCACCAGCCAGATGACATAGCCGATGGACAGGCCGGTCGAGACACTTACTGCTCCACCCACAACACCCGGGCTAAGCACTGAGCCCTGTTCCAACTGCTCTCGCTGGTTGTTAAACTGTTGCAGCATTTCCGCGTTATTCAATACTGTTTTATCTCCTGCATAGAAGAGATCGGCCAGACTGCGGTTTTCCTGTACATCGATCAGAGAAATCGATTCTGTTAACGAAGTCACATTGAAGGTGCGATGAGTTTCTATTCGTTGTGTCAGTCGGTCTATATCGCGAAAAATTGGCACTTCATTGGAAAAGTCGACGATTTCCAGAGATGGTTCACTGGTGGGCGCGGTTGTCGGTTCGAGGTCAACTTTCAGTCCCGGTGGTGCATCTTGTAACGGCACTTGATCTTCGGTGGGCGCGCTTTCAACAAACACATCGACTGCTGATTCCTCGCTTGCCGATGTGTTGACTTCAACAATCGGTGCTAAAGGTTCATCAGTGATCAGTGATTCGTCAATGGCTTGCCCGACAGGTGGCTCAACTATGATCGCAAAGCTTGTCTCCGCCTGTGCTCCGTGTTGATCAGTAGCGGTTATGGTCAGTGTCGTTGTTTCCACTTGCTGTGCTGATCCGCTGAACGTCATAGTGCTGGCATCAAATGTGAGCCAGCTCGGCAGGTCGCTGCCATCTGCGAGCGTGGCTGAAATTTTCAGAGAATCATCCAGATCTGCGTCGGTGAAAAGAGCCTCAGGTAAGGTGAAGTTGAGAGGCTGCTGCAGTTTGGCAGGGATATCATTGAACGAGCCTGCTACCGGATCATCGTTGACCGGGCTGATATTGATCATGACAGTTGTTTCTACTGTATGTGTGCCATCGCTTATCGAATAAGTTGCCTGATCGACCGTGGTTTCCGATCCGTTGTGCAAGTACCTGAAAGTGCCGTCAGGAAAGAGATCAAACCATCCGTGCTGTGGTGCTGTAACCAGCTGTGCAGTTAAATTATCACCATCCAGGTCAAAGTCGTTGTTGAGGAAAGAGATCTGGTTGTCAACGGTCACATCAATGCTTTGACCCTCTGCGAGTTGCACCGTGTCCGGGCTGGCAACCGGGGCATCGTTGATTGACTCAATGTCGAATGTCAGAGTTTGTGTAGATAGTGAGGTATCTTGTCCGCCGCTTAGCGTACCGCCTGAATCAATCACAAAGTATTTAAAAAATGTTTCCGCTACTCCGCTGTTTTCGATTGGATGATAGACAAGATTGCCCTGGCTAATATCGTTGACGCTAATGATATCCCCGGTAACTACAGCCTGACCTGATAACGTAAATACACCGGAAGTTGGTATTGATTCAATTTGAATAGACAGAAAATTATGATTTTCAGTATCAGTAAAGTCGAAATCAGTACGCGCAAGTGTATAGCTTTGGTTGTCGGTTGTTGGTACGCGAGCATCTGTACTTTGTGGCGCGTCATTGACTGGTGTGATATCGAGTGTTGCAGTGCCCGTTATGGTGGCGGTGCCATCTGTGATGTTGTATTCGAACCCAACGTCCGAATCGTCGTTATTGTCAGGCGTGTAGCTCCATGTGCCATTGCCGTTATCTAGTAAAGTTCCATTGTCGCCGGTAAGGGTTAATCCGGTAACGGTGACTGCATCCACTTCAATGTCGGCTGCATTGGCCAATAGTTCGGCTTGTGTGATTAGGCGAGTGCCGCTGTCTTCCGCGATGGGATTCAACACAACTTGAGTCGATTTTGGAGCATCGTTGACCGGAGTGATATCCAGCGTTGCAGTAGCTGCCACGTTGTCTGTACTGTCTGTGATATTGTATTCGAACCTGACATCTGAATCATCATTATTGTCAGGTGTATAGCTCCATGTGCCATCGCCATTATTCAGCAAAGTTCCATTGCCAGTAGTGAGGGTCAAACCGTTAACCGTGAGTGCATCGGCTTCGATGTCAGTCGCGTTTGCCAGAAGTTCGGTTTGTGTTATAAGCCGAGTGTCACTGTCTTCTTCGATAGTAGTTAACGTAATTGGTGTCGATGTCGGCGGATCGTTAACCGGGGTGATGTCCAAGGTCGCAGTGGCTGTTACATTATGCGTGCTATCGGTAATGTTGTATTCGAACCTAACATCCGAATCGTCGTTGTTGGTGGGCGTATAGCTCCATGTGCCATCGTCGTTATCCAGCAACGTTCCATTGCCAGTAGTGATGGTCAAACCGGTAGCCGTGAGTGCATCGGCTTCGATGTCAGTCGCGTTTGCCAGAAGTTCGGTTTGTGTTATAAGCCGAGTGTCACTGTCTTCTTCGATAGTAGTTAACGTAATTGGTGTCGATGTCGGCGGATCGTTAACCGGGGTGATGTCCAAGGTCGCAGTGGCTGTTACATTATGCGTGCTATCGGTAATGTTGTATTCGAACCTAACATCCGAATCGTCGTTGTTGGTGGGCGTATAGCTCCATGTGCCATCGTCGTTATCCAGCAACGTTCCATTGCCAGTAATGAGGGTCAAACCGGTAGCCGTGAGTTCGTCGGTTTCGATGTCAGTCGCGTTTGCCAGAAGTTCTGTTTGTGTGATAAGGCGAGTGCCACTGTCTTCTTCGACAGGAGTCAACGTAATTGGTGTCGATGTCGGTGCATCGTTAACCGGGGTGATGTCCAAGGTCGCAGTGGCTGTTACATTATCCGTGCTATCGGTAATGTTGTATTCGAACCTAACATCCGAATCGTCGTTGTTGGCGGGTGTATAGCTCCATGTGCCATCGCCGTTGTTCAGCAACGTTCCATTGCCAGTCCTGAGGGCTAATCCGGTAGCCGTGAGTGCATCGGCCTCGATGTCAGTCGCGTTTGCCAGAAGTTCTGTTTGTGTGATAAGCCGAGTGTCACTGTCTTCTTCGATTGGAGATAACGTAATTGGTGCTGATGTCGGAGCATCGTTAACCGGGGTGATGTCGAGTGTCGCGGTGGCTGTCACATTATCCGTGCTATCGGTGATGTTGTATTCGAACCTAACATCCAAATTGTCGTTGTGTGTGGGCGTGTAGCTCCATGTGCCATCGCCGTTATCCAGCAACGTTCCATTGTCAGTAGTGAGAGTTAATCCGGTAGCCGTGAGTGCATCGGCTTCGATGTCGGTGGCGTTGGCCAGTAATTCGGTTTGCGTAATTATTCTGGTGGCGCTGTCTTCTGCGATGGGAGTCAATGCAACGGTTGTTGTTAGTGGCGCATCATTGACGGGTGTGATGTCCAGGGCGGCAGTGCCAGTTATGTTATTGGTGCTGTCTGTTATGTTGTAACTGAAGCTTACGCTGCTGTTGTCATTAGTGGCCGGCGTATAGGTCCATGTGCCATCGCCGTTATCGAACAAAGTGCCATCGCCAGTGGCGATAATCAGATCTGCAGCGGTGAGAGCATCGGTTTCAATGTCGGTTGCGTTGGCGAGTAGCTCGGCCTGTGTGATCAAGCGGACGTCGATGTCTTCTGTGATGGGAGTCAACACAACTTGTGTCGAAGTTGGAGCATCATTGACCGGTGTGATGTCCAGCGAGGCGGTACCTGCCACGTTGTCAGAGCCGTCGGTAATATTGTAGTTGAAGGTAACGCCGCTATTGTCGTTTGTGGCGGGAGTATAACTCCAGGTGCCATTGCTGTTGTCGAGCAAAGTTCCATTGCCAGTAGCGATAGTCAGCCCGTTTGCGGAGAGAACATCGCCTTCAATGTCGGTCGCGTTGGCGAGTAGCTCGGTTTGTGTGATCAAGCGGGTGTCGCTGTCCTCTGCGATGGAAGACAATACAATGGGTATTGTCTGTGGAGCATCATTGACCGGTGTGATGTTCAGGGTGGCAGTACCTGCCGCATTATTGGAGCTGTCAGTAATGTTGTAGGAGAAACTAACATCGCTATCGTCATTTGCGGCTGGTGTGTAACTCCACGTGCCATCATTGTTGTCGAGCAAAGTTCCATTGCCAGTGGTCACGGTCAGTCCGATAGCAGTCAGGGTATCGCTTTCAATGTCGGTTGCATTGGCCAGCAATTCCGCCTGTGTTATCAATCTGGCTGTGCTGTCTTCCGCAATAGAATTGAATGTAACAGGTGTTGTCTGCGGTGCATCATTAATTGGCGAGACATCAAGTGTCGCAGTTCCCGCTACGCTGGCGATTCCGTCAGTAATATCGTAGTTAAAGCTAACAGGCCCGTTGAAGTTGGCATCTGGCGTATAGTTCCATGTACGGTCTCCGTTATCGAGCAAGGTGCCATTGGCAGTGGCAAGAGTCAGATTTATCGCAGTGAGATCATCGGCGTCAATGTCGGTCGCGTTGGCCAGCAGTTCGGCTTGTGTGATCAAGCGGACGTCGCTGTCCTCTGCAATGGGAGACAATACAATGGGTGTAGTTTGTGGTACATCATTGACTGGTGTGATGTCCAGTGTGGCGGAACCTGCCACGTTGTCGGAACCGTCTGTAATGTTGTAGTCGAAACTAACATCACTATGGTCGTTTGCGGCCGGTGTGTAACTCCATGTGCCGCCGCCGTTATCGAGTAAAGTTCCATTGCCAGTGGCCACAGTCAGTCCGATAGCAGTCAGGGTATCGCCTTCAATATCGGTTGCATTGGCCAGCAATTCCGCCTGTGTTATCAATCTGGCTGTGCTGTCTTCCGCAATAGAATTGAATGTAACAGGTGTTGTCTGCGGTGCATCATTAATTGGCGAGACATCAAGTGTCGCAGTTCCCGCTACGCTGGCGATTCCGTCAGTAATATCGTAGTTAAAGCTAACAGGCCCGTTGAAGTTGGCATCTGGCGTATAGTTCCATGTACGGTCTCCGTTATCGAGCAAGGTGCCATTGGCAGTGGCAAGAGTCAGATTTATCGCAGTGAGATCATCGGCGTCAATGTCGGTCGCGTTGGCCAGTAGTTCGGTTTGTGTGATCAATCGTGAGCTGCTGTCTTCCGCGATGGGAGACAATACAATGGGTGTTGATTGTGGTACATCATTGACCGGTGTGATGTCCAGTGCGGCCGTACCTGCCACGTTGCCAGAGCCGTCGGTAATGTTGTAGTTGAAAGTAACATCGCTATTGTCGTTTGCAGCTGGTGTGTAACTCCAAGTGCCGCCGCCGTTATCGAGCAAAGTTCCATTGCCAGTGGCCACAGTCAGTCCGATGGCAGTCAGGGTATCGCCTTCAATATCGGTTGAATTGGCCAGCAATTCCGCCTGTGTTATCAATCTGGCTGTGTTGTCTTCGGCGATGGAATTCAATTCAACAGGTGTTGTCTGCGGTGCATCATTGACTGGTGTGATAACAAGCGTTGCATTACTAGCTGCGCTAGTGGTTCCGTCAGTAATGTTGAAGTTAAAGCTAACACCCCCGTTTTCGTTGTTGGAGGGTGTGTAGCTCCATGTAAGATCACCATTATCGAGCAGAGTGCCACTACCAGTGTTGAGAGTTAACCCGGTAGCAGCGAGAGCATCGTCTTCAATATCGGTCGTGTTGGCCAGTAGCTCGGCCTGTGTTATCAAAAGAGCGCCGCTGTCTTCCAGGATGGGAGTCAATATGACGGGTGTTGTTTGAGGTGTATCATTGACCGGTATGATGTCGAGAGCTGCAGTACTTGATACACTGGTGGAGCCGTCAGTGATGTTGTAGGAAAAGCTGACTTCTGAATCATCGTTTGTAGCGGGTGTGTAGCTCCATGTGCCATCGCCGTTATTGGCTAACGTTCCATTGTTAGTGGCCAGAATCACTGTGTTAACAGAGAGGATGTTTCCTTCAGTATCGGTTGCGTTGGCCAGAAATTCTGCCTCTGTTAACAACCGGGTGCCGCTATCTTCACCGACAGGCGTTAATACAACGGGCATAGTTTGGGGTGTGTCATTAACTGGTGTGATATCCATTGTTGCTGTACCAGCTACAACGTCGATCCCATCACTAATGGTATAGGCGAAGCCAACTTCTGAATCGTCATTATTGTCAGGCGTATAGCTCCAGGTGCCATCGCCGTTATCGATTAAGGTTCCATTGCCGGTGGAGATTGTTAATCCGGTAGCATTGAGAACATTGGTATCAATGTCATTAGCATTAGCCAGCAGTTCGCTCTGTGTAATCGAGTGCGGACCGGTGTCTTCCTCAATCGGGGTCAGAACAACAGGCGTAGTTTGTGGTGCATCATTTACACCCATAACATCGAATATAATGGTGTTATCTGCTGAGGCTCTGTTCAATCCATTGTTAGCGGTACCGCCGTCGTCCTCAACCTGAAACGAAATTTTGTCGTAGTCAACTCCGTTTTCATCCGGATTTGGTATGAATAGCAGGTTCGGTATTGAGCTGACAGGTATATTTTGCTGATCTGTTACTTCAATATCCGATAGAGTCAGCATGCCAATTGACGGGAGGCTTGTAATAAAGACCGATTGAAGGTCGTTGCCGTCGAGGGTGTCGTTAAAACCAAAATCAGCACTGCTAAATTTATGCGAACTGTCTTCTTCAATTACGATGGTGTTATCTGTGCCGAATGGTGCATCGTTTACAGGTGTGATATCAATCGTCAGCGTGTTTGCAGTTGGATCTATATCGGCTCCCGAATTAAAAGTTCCGCCATCGTCCTGTATTTTGAAATCGAATGATGCGCTGGCTGGCCCGAAATTATTGTCCTCTGGTATGAACAGCATGTTCGGTATGTCTGCTGCTGCTATTGATTCGCCGGCTGTGATATCGCTTCCGTTAAGCTCTAATTTTCCAACTTGCGGTAGTGAACTGATTACAACGGCGAGCAGTTCGTCATTGTCGGAGTCTGTAAAGCTGAAGTCGCTCAGTGAGAAGTTATAGGGTATGTCTTCTACAGGGAATATAGTTTTGTCTATACCTTCGGGTGCTATATTGGCGGGTATCAGGGTGGTGTCCTGCTGAATTTCTACACTAGTTGTCCCTGCTACCTCACCGGACATCCCGTCAGTGACGACAAATGCAAAGCTATCCGTGATTACTGATGACACAGAGGTGGTTGTAGGGTTGGATATATAACTCAATTCACCGTTGTTGATTTGGGTCTGAGTAAATGCCGTAAAGCCTGAATTGACACTCAATTCCGCGTTGTTCAGGAATAGCTTTCCTTTGGTTGGATCAGGATTTTGAGTGAGTCGGTATGATATGTCTGTTATTAGTGAATCCGGATCAGTCGATTCCAAAATATCAGACCCGATGACAGCGCCACCGCCCAGCTGCAAGCTCAGAGTTTCGTTGGTTGTGACAGATGGCATTTGTTGAACGAGGTTAATCCGTACTTCCGTTGTAATTGTGCTTAATTCTGACTCGGCCTGAAAGCTGATACCGAAGTTATCCATACCTCCATCGTCAAATGTCCATTCAATTTCGACAAGTGTTGAATCCCACTGACTGGTATTTGAGTAGGTGATTGATCGCATCAAATCATCGATTTGTTGCTTTGACCAATCGCTGGTAAAACTTATTTCCAGCCTTCCGTCGCTATTTTGTACAACGGATCCTATAGCACTTCCGTCTGCAATTGGGCCATCCTGTAGATTGTTGTATAGAGGATTATTGCTCGAGAAGGAATCATTCTCGTGTGGGTTTGTACTTGCTGGTGGTCCATCCGGTGAAGCAGATACACGTTCTAATATAAGAGTAGCGTTGTTGAATGTTGGTTCGCTGAGTGTCTGAAATTTTCCATATAAGTCGGCCTCAATATCGGTGACTTCTATTTCTTCCTCAAGGACTATATTTTGAGGCGTAGGTGATTCCGAAATATTTAAATTGACCTGCCCTCCGGAAGGATTGGTAAGTGCCGGCGCCTGGTTAATATGATTGACTGTTATCGCCGCCTCGGTTGTTGCTCCTGTATCATTATAAGGTGGTCCGGTAGAGATAGTTTGTAGTTCTTCAGTGGAGAGCGCTCTGGCGTGTATAACAGCGTCATCGATTGCACCATCAAAAGCGTATTGTGTGAAGCTGTTGTCGGTATGTGCGCCAATCCGGGTAAGGCCAATGCCGGTAGAATAGTCGACCAGCGTTGCACCAATATTGCTGTCCCCGGTTGAGTAGCTGGTGCTGCTTTCCTCAACCCCGTTTATAAAAATTCCCTGATATCCGTCCGTGACTACATAAGCCACATGTGTCCAGCCCTCGCCCTCAATCACGGTCGCAGGATCATTTTCCGAGAATGTCTCCTGCCATTCACCGGCCGAGGAGTTGAAGAAAAAACCAGTTAGCCCAAGGCTGTTGCCATTATCGTTGATGTAGTCTAGTCGAACACCGGCTCTGTCAGCGATGTTAAACAGCTCTGCGCCCTGTGGGCCTGTGTCCGTTAGATTGACCCAGGCACTAAGTGTGAATTCCTGTGGATTGCCAAAGGTAGATGAAGCCTCGAGATAGTCACCTCCGCTCAGCTGAAGTACCTCTCCTCTGAAACTGTCGTTGATTACGGTTCTATCGGGCAAGATACTCTGGCTGCCATCGCTCTGCCGCCATATTGGATCATGCAGCGACGCTGCCTGAAGAACATCAATATTAATCGTTAGTGTGTCAGTGCCATGGAAATTTGTATTTGGTGTATAAACCAACGCTTCAATTGCCGTCTCTATCTCTGCTGTGGTGCCGGTTAGTGTTAGGAGACTGGTGTTAAATCCAGTTGCGTTTACGGTGCTGCCTGGTGTCAGTGACAGTGTTCCATTTGCAACCTGAAGGGTCGCCTTTGTCGATGTGTCAGGGTCTGCCAGGTCATGAGCGATGTTGGCTGTCAGCAACAGCGGTACATTTTGCTGGTTTTCATCCAGATTATCTGGTGTAGTTATATCTACAACTATGTCTGGAATTTGGACAATCTCAATAGTTGAGGTACCTGTGTCTGAAGTATCCGCTCCGGCTGTGCCAGATGTTCCGTCATCGAAAATCCATTCAATGGTTACACTGGAGTCTGGTGAGTCACTTACGTTTGTATATGTTATGGACTGCAATGCTTTGTTTACAAGGTCTGGCGATGCGAAATTGTTGAATGACACTAACAGTTCGCTGGTGTTGTTGCCGGTGATTGTGCCGATAGTGTTGCCAGAGGTGTCTTCTATTGCTTGCGGTTTTATTTCAAATACATCATCTGAATTCGGACCGCCGGATCTGCCTATACTTAGTGTTGCACCATCGTGGTAATCATCGGTTCCGATATTTCCGTCCAATACGGTAACATCCGGCGCAATAGTCACCGGGCTACTATTTTCTATGTAAGTACCAAAGTTGTTAAGGTTTTGTAAAACAGGCTTTTGATTTGGTTCGAAAAATTCAATCGTGGCTGTCGCTTTATCATAGACAACGTCTTGTGTCGTGATATCCGAAGTTTTAATTCCTTCATAGATACGCAGATCCCGCATGTCGTTATCGTCCAGACTTGATGCAAGTCCTATATCGGGTATTACGTTTTGACCTAGATAAACAACCCGATCGTTGCCTGCGCCACCTAATCCTCCAAAACCTGCGATTGCTGAGCCGAGTTGTACACCATTAATAAAGACTGTCGCTGTTGGATTATTGGGATTGCTGTTATCGAATGTGAGTGTGTAGTTGTTCCAGGAATCGTCAAGTGAGCCAATAGGAACGGATATGCGATGTGTGGTGTCGTTAGCGTCAATTCCTCTGATTACAGTTACCAGCTGGTCGCTGTTAATAAAGAGGTTGCTGTCGTTTACCCAAATCGCTAATGTTCCAGGAATCGCCAAATCATCAATGGCAAGCGCAAGATTGTCCCCTTGATCGAAAAAGTACTCAATAGCTCCATCAAAACGGTCTCCCAGTCTGAAATCGAACGACAAAGTAAAAACGTCCGGGTATTCGATAGGATCCAGTACTACTGCATCAGTTCTGGCAGCATCGAAATTTAAGTGATCCTGTTCATTTGAATTGCCTGCAACTACATTAGTGCCGAAAATTTCTCCGTGCTGATTACCTACCTCATCTATTGCCTGGTTATCTGTATTGTCGTTCAGTCGCCAGTGATGGAGTATGTCAGCGTCACCATTCGTAGCCAGATAATCAAAGCTGGCTTGCCCCTCGGAGGGTGGTGGGGTAAATGTATAGGTGTCATCGTTGTTGTCTGCCAGCGTTCCTGATGTTGTTTCTGTGACTGAGATAACCTGAATCGTACCCGGCCCGTCTGATGCATCGTTACCGGTGAAGTCAAGTATGTCATTTTCAGTTAAGTCGTCGCTGTCAAAGGTATACGTGGCGTTGTTTGGGTGTATGCTCAGGTCACTGTCGACTGCTTGCAGCTCAATAGCGAGTTCGTTTTCCCATGCCTGCTGCGCCTCTTCAGTTAGCGCTATATCGTGTTCGATTGATCCTGTCGTATATTCAAGCGTCCAGTTTGCATTGAGGATATTGTGTCCGGTGCTGTCAATGCTTGCGGCAACGTCGGCTTGTGTTTCCGTTGCGATAGTTTGCAGCAATGCAAGGCCGCTGTCAGATCCGGCGAGGTTGCAGCCGTATAGAAGAATATCTGCGGAGTCTGTTAAAGTATTCTGCCAGGCACTCAGCTCTTCTTGATACTGCCCGATTGTATCGTGACTGACCCATGTATCACCCAGCTGCATGCCAGCACTTGTTCCATGGGTGAGAATATGTACAGCGCTGACATCGTTGTGCTGAGAAAGGGTTTTATTTATAGCGGTGATACCATCTTCCGTGGGATCAAGTAGTATTATTTCTGCGTTTCTTCCGCTTGCTATTTGGGCTTTAAGATCAGCTACCAGAATATCGCCTTGCGCGAGGGCCTGATCAATAAATATTATCTCAAGGGCCGCGGTGGCAGTTTGCTGGTTGTCGTCTAAAACAACCGGCAGGTTTGCCAGTGTTTCAGAATCGCTTGTTGCGTCGTCCACTTCTAAGTGGAGTGGTGTGATACCGATTACATCTACAGAGTAAAGCACCCGTGTTTCGAGCAGTTCCAGATGCAATGGATTATTTTGCGATACTGAATCAGGCGCAGTAGAGCCATGTTGATCGGAATCATCATTAAAGTTCTGTAGAACTGCGGATTTCCCTGACTTACTCATTCTTACCCTGTTAAAACTCGGACGCATGAATAGTCGTCACAACTAGGGAAAGAATCGGCTGAAAGCCAGAGGTATTGAAATAGATCTACCGGTGTATGGCGAAGATTATTGTATTACCGGAATAAGCTGTTACAAATGCGGCATATGTCGCATATCGTGCGCGCTACAGGTCACACTATTCTTCGGTTCGGCGAGAAGAAATTTATTAATTCAGCTGAAGAACTGATCGATGGCGGATTGAATATCCCCTATCTCGCCGGCAACTAATTGCATATTCTCAGGCTTCTCTAACATCTGCGCTGTATGCTCCGGTACATCGGGCGTGGTTCCGGTTGCCTTGATAACTGCGTCACTAAATTTGGCAGGGTGAGCAGTCTCTGCAATGACTGTCTCGGCAGATGGATCGGTCGGAATGTTTAACCAGGCGTGAACCCCGGTGGCCGTGTGAGGACAGACAGTTCTGCCAAACTCGGTGTACATATACTGCATTGCTTTATTAGCATCGGCCTCGGAGCATTTAACTGCTGAGAAATCGTTGCTGAGCCAATTCATTTCGTTTGATGAAAGCTCGTATCGGCTTTGTGATTCAAGTGATTTTTGCGCTGATTCGACTGCAGTACCATCATGGTGCTTAATGTGCCAGAGCAAGCGTTCAAAGTTGCTAGATACCTGGATATCCATGCTGGGTGAAATAGTTTTCACCGTTTTCTGTCCCTGCATTACACCGCTTTCAAATAGTCTTGGTAGTACATCGTTATCGTTTGAAGTCACTATCAGTTTGTTGACTGGCGCGCCTAATTGCTTGGCGATGTAGGCTGCATAAATATTGCCGAAATTGCCAGTCGGTACAATGAAGTTGCATGGATTACCGGTTTTGGACTGCACCAGTCCGCTGGTTCTGAAGTAGTAGGCAGTCTGCAATAATATTCTGACAATGTTAATTGAGTTGACTGCTGTATAGCCGTACTCCCTGGCTGCATCGGTTTGGTACATGGCTTTCACCAGATGCTGGCAGGTGTCAAAATCACCTTTGACGCACAAGGTCAGTACATTAGCTGCACCGGTAGTTGTCATTTGTTTGCGTTGAAAATCAGATACACCACCCTCTGGAAAAAGTACTACGGCGCGCAGGTTTTCCCGGTTGGCAAACGCGGATACGGTTGCGGCACCAGTGTCACCTGATGTTGCACACAAAACTGTCGCGTGTTGATTGTTGTGTTGCAGAGTTCGGCCAATGATTTCTGCAAGCGGTGCGAGGGCAAAATCTTTGAATGCCAGAGTGGGTCCGTGGATCAGTTCCATCAACCACAAGCCATCTTTGATTTGGGTGACGGGTGGGCCTACCGGATCTGAGAATCGCTTCATTGCTGCAGATACCGCATCACTTGCAATATTGCCTGGTAGTGATTCAGCGCCGAAGTGCGCCAGGACTCGCCCAGCGATATCCGCGTACTCACCGTCGAGCAGGTCTGCAAGTTGTTGCTGACTTAATTCAGGCCAGCGTTCAGGTACAAAAAGACCACCATCGCTCGCGGTGCCGCGGGTCAGGATCTGTGCAAGATTGAGAGATTCGCCGCCGCGTGTGCTTATGTAATTCAACTGGGATTGCTCTAGAGTAGGCCTGATTCTGAGGCGGCAATTCTAACAAATTTCGGCCTGCTTGTTGTAGTCTTCACCGGGTTGTTCTGATCATTCACAAGAGCTGATCGCAAAAATATATGGGTACAGAAAAAGAGAATAATTCGACTTCAAGCGGAGTTGATTCAACAGTGCCCGCACAGGATTCGCGGGGTCGGCGTAAAAAGCGCCGGCGGCGATCAGGCACGCAGGTAAATAAAGCCATTGCTCAAAAACCGTTCGCACAGCCGTCGCGATTATTTGCACCAGTGGATTTAGCGTCAGTTGATGAGATTGAAAAGATCCACCAGGCTTCGCTTAAAGTTCTAGCAGAAACCGGCATCAAGGTGTTACATGACGGTGCCAGAATCATCATGAAAGATGCTGGTGCAGATGTCGAACAAAGCACTCAAACGGTGCGTTTCAGCGAACAGTTAATTGAACAATGTTTGTCGACTGTGCCATCTAAATTTACGCTGCATGCTCGCAACCCTGAATACAATCTTGAAGTCGGTGGAGATCAATTGCTTTTCGGATTGATGGGAAGCGCTCCTAATAGCTCCTGCGCAGACCATGGCAGGCGTACTGGAAATCAGCGGGATTTTCGTAACTTTCTACGCCTTGGTCAGTTGCACAATATTCTGCATTTCGTCGGTGGATATCCGGTGGAGCCCACTGATATTCATGCTTCTGTAAGACATCTGGAATGTATATCGGATTTCATCACCCTGACAGATAAAGCATTCTGTATTTACTCACTGGGACATGAACGAGTTACTGATGCAATTGAAATGACCCGAATTGCTCGTGGAATCAGTCGTGAGCAACTGGAACGTGAGACATCGGTGTTTACCATTATAAATACTAACTCACCGCTGCAGCTTGATATACCTATGATGCAGGGCATTATCGATATGGCATCAATGAATCAGATGGTGGTTATCACTCCCTTTACTTTGTCAGGAGCGATGGCACCTGTGACTATTCCAGGCGCGTTGGTATTGCAAAACGCCGAAGCACTTGCAGGCATTGCATTTTCTCAAATGGTCAGGGCAGGTGCTCCGGCGATGTATGGTGGCTTTACTTCTAATGTCGATATGCAGTCTGGCGCTCCGGCATTCGGCACACCTGAGTACATGAAGGCGCAACACATTGGCGGACAATTGGCCCGTCGTTACAACATTCCCTACCGCACCTCTAACGTGTGTGCAGCCAACACAGTTGATGCCCAGTCTGCGTATGAGTCGGTATTTTCGCTTTGGGGTGCAATAAACGGCGGTGGACACCTGTTAAAACATGGTGCCGGGTGGCTGGAGGGCGGGCTGTGTTGTTCGTTTGAAAAATTAATTCTCGATATCGATCTGTTGCAAATGGTGGCAGAGTTTTTAACGCCACTGGACTTCTCTGAAGATGAGCTCGGTTTGCGAGCGATTAATGATGTTGGTCCGGGTGGACACTTTTTTGGAACAGCTCATACACAAGAGCGTTTTAAAGAGGCGTTTTATAGTCCGGTATTGAGTGATTGGCGTAACTTCGAGTCATGGGAAGAGGCAGGTCGGCCTGATGCAATGCAAAAGGCCAATAGAGTCTGGAAAGAAAGATTGGCAAATTATGAAGAGCCACCGATTGATGCTGGCATCAAGAGTGAGCTGGCAGAGTTTGTTGCAAAGAGAAAAGAACAGGGAGGAGTGGCCACTGATTTTTAAATTTAGTAACGATTATTATCACTATACATTTTTTCTTCCAGCGTTCTTCCATTGATGAGTCGTTTATAGCGGATATTGTTGTCAGCTAGTTGCTGCAACATTGCGATATGAAACTGTGGATGATTAACTGCATCGAACTCTACAATGAATTCATTGTGTTGCTTTTGGCTAACACGAATAAACCCATCGGTTGTTTCGATAATTCGCCCTGCGTCTTCGTCAGCCTGCAGCGTTAAAAACCCCTGTTCACTTGCAACATCCGAGATAGTGCTTTGAGATACCAGTTTGCCACTGACCAGGTGAATTACTGAGTCACAGACTTTTTCCAGTTCATCGAGGTTGTGTGAGCTAACCACAAAGGTTGTATTGCCGGACTCCGCAGCTATTAAGTCACGAATAAGCTTGGCGTTGGGTGGATCAATGCCTGCTGTCGGTTCATCGAGCAGTATGATTTCAGGCCGACCGAGCAATGCCTGTGCAATCAGCAGTCGCTTACGCATTCCGTGACTGAGATCAGTCGGTTTGCTTTTGAGTCTGTCTTGCAATTGCACCAGCTCAAGTGCCCGTTGAACTTCCATTTTCGGGTTATCAACACCGCGTAGTTTTGCATACAGTGTGAGTTGCGAGCCGACTGAGAAGTTCGGGTCGAAGAGTGCGTCTTGCGGCAATACGGAGAGTTTGCGTTTTGTATTTTTGTGCCCGGCTGCCTCGCCACAAACAGTCACGTTGCCTTTTGAGGTGCGGATAAAGCCGCTGATTGCGCTCATTAGTGTGGTTTTACCGGCACCGTTTGGACCGATAAGGGCAACAGGTTTTCCTGTCTCTATAGTCAGGCTTACGTTATCAAGCGCTAACAGACTGCCGTATTTTTTGCTTACATTTTCACACCTGATTAGTTCCATTACAGATCAATCCTGTGTAAAACCCACAGCCCGCGAGCTAAAAATACCACTGTCTGGATGGCAGGTATTAATATTGTTGAAAGAGAACTCCAGTCATAAAGAGTGACCAGGTCACTGATTTGTGAACCTGGGAATATGACTTTCAAAACTGTCGCCTCGGGAAAATATTTCGATAAAAAATAAATGGCAAACAGTAAAAGCACCCACAGGTACACGGCATAACTAATTGCCTGTGTTCCTGACTTTGCCAGTAGTGAAATAACTGCCATCAAGGCGGTATAAGGTGCGATGACAATCATCAGGTTGACCCAAATAAATCCGGCGTTGGTAATTGAGTTGGAAATAAGTGCGGGATCGCGGATTGCCGCAACTATGAGTGTGCTGACAAGAGTCAGTGCGATCACAATACCCTGTACAATCATTAAGCCAATAAATCGACCGAAAAACAAACTGGTTCTGCTGGTGTGCAGTGTCAGTAGTTTAAGTGTGCCACGAGTTTTATCTGAAGCGGTTTGATCACTGGCGAAAATGACGCAGCATATTGGGAATACATACAACGCGATAAACCAATGTACACCAAACTCTTCAACACGCCAGCGTGCCAGTGATGAAATTGTGTCAGAGCCGAGCATCGAGCCCAGGGAGGTACTGCTATTAACGATCATTGGTGCTGAGCGTATTATTGTGGTGAGTATGAGCAACCACAAGAGTGCAAATGCACCAACGGAAATCAAACCGCGTCGGGTGATTAGTGTGCGTGATAATTCTGTCGCGGCAATTAAAAATGTGTTGCGTAGTGTTTGCATGATGCCTTTAGTGATTCAGTGTCATTTCCGGGGTGGTGGCCGGGCCGGGCGTTTTGCCGGATTGGCTGATTACGTCTTTGAATTTCCTTTGCCAAAAAACGACGCAATGGAGTAAGGTAAAGTGGACAGAACAAATAAATAGCGGTGAACAGTTTTAAAGCATCACGTTTCTACAATATATAGAGCATTATACTAAGAGAGTTCGCAAGAGCTCCACTACTCAATGGCCAGTCACCACGAAATAGTTGCAGAAGAATGGAAGTCGCGCTCGCGTGAGCTGGCTGAATGGGCGATGGAAAAGCTCGCCAATCGGAAGGATGTCTGGGGACAATACGCATCCCTCACTGAAGGTGAACAGAAAAAACTCGGACGCACCTACAAGGCAATGACATTGCCTGTGGCAAGTAAGCGTGGTCCGGATATGGTGACACTGGATAAACTAACTCGTCATTTTGCCAGTCAGCATCGCAGACGACCACAAATTGTCGGTTTGCATGCCAAGAGTAAAGAAAATACCAGCAAGTGGCTCGGCATTGATATCGATATGCATGATGATCATAAGGCTGACGCTGAAGAGCACTCACGCAGAAACCTGGTGGGTGCATTGAAATGGTGGCGCGACTTGCAATTAATGGGCTATGACCCGTTACTGTTTGATTCAAACAATAACGGTGGCTATCACCTGTGGATTTTGTTTGATAAGCCCGCACCGACCGAACATGTTTTTGCGTTTGCCTGGTCGCTTGTATCTACCTGGGAAGCAAACAATCTTAGTGAAGAGCCTGAGACGTTTCCGAAGAAGCCAAAAGAAAGTAAGTCTGGCGAAGATGTGCTCGGTGCCTGGTTCAGGCTGCCCGGTCTACATCACTCCAGAGATCACTATGCACGTGTCTGGAGTGGAGACGAGTGGCTGGATGATCCCTGGTTGTCCGGGCATGCAGCGATAGATGCGATGGTTCAGTGTGTCGGGGGACCCGCTCCACCTGCCACATCTGCACCGGAGGATCACAGTCGAATGACGATTCGTGGCGTTGCAGGCAAGCGTGGTGAGAAACTTAACGCTGCCCGGCACGCAATTGCAAAGCCTAAACGTGCTGTAGATCGAAAGCGGAGTTTCAAGCGCACAGGCAAAGCGACTGTTTGTGTAGACCTGGATGGAGTACTGGCGCAAAACATCGGTGCAACCAGTCTTTCGGACATCGGTGATCCAGTAGATGGCGCAGTAGAGTTCACCAGAGAATTATCAAAAATAGCAGATGTGGTGATTTTGACTTCAAGATTGTCACGGGAGAAAAACAATACCGCCAGTGCTGAGTATCGAAAGGCCGTGACGCGCATTGAGGACTGGTTGAATGAACATGGATTTGCGTTTGAACGAGTACACACAGGACAAGGCAAACCGCCAGCCAGTGCGTACATTGATGATCGAGGGGTTGCATGCAAACCGATGGAAGAAGGCGTTGCTGCTTTTAAGGCGGCGCTGGAGCAAACAGAGCGTCTGTGTGACTAGAATAGAATTTTATGAAGTGTAAGAGTCGAAAAGCTGGTGCCTAAGATTTCAGGAGTACAATATGCCGCGCGCGTTAAAATTTAAATACGGTGATTCCGAGTTCGAGTGCGAACTGAATAAAATTGATCGCCGAAAATTATATGGCTCAGTGGATGTAGAAACCCGCGATATAGACGGCAACCGCTGTAGCCTGGCGTCACTCGCCAATGATGGCAAAACCCTGATCCCCTACGGTGGTACCGCAATGGGTTATATTAGTAGCGATGGTGAATGGGTTGAGCGCGGCGATCTAAAGCCGGTTGATCTGTCTGGCAATGAGTTGCCATTATTGTCTTCAAGTTTTGAGACTACTATTGAACTCAAAAAGACTGCCACGCTTGAGGAATTTCTAAACTACAGCTCGCGTTTGGTTTATTTAATGGGAACTGATGAAGAGTTTGCGCCTGAGCTCGGTCAGAAACTTACAGACGGGAAGATTTTCCGTTTTGAGTTTTTATATCGTGAAGGGATTTCCGCTGACCCTGCATTTCTGCTTGGCACCCCCGATGGTTTAATCTGGATGATGGTTGGCAAACCTTCCGCAATTGAATATGTGGGGCTGGATCAGGCTGCAGTATGCTTTGCCGGAGATGAAGACGACGAAGAAGCTGAAGAGTTTGATTTTGAAATGCTTTGAGTTTGGCGGTTTTTAGACATCACTAACGATTAGGAAGATACGCAATGCCTAATGTAAATCTCACAGACAGCAGAAACCGCGATGCAGTTGTAAAAGCGGAAACTACCGGTGTGGAAGAGGAGATTCGCTATGTTGACAATCAAAATCAACCTTCCTATAACCGAAAAATTTTAAAGGCGACTGTTGAACACGATTTCGAAACACTGCTAAAAAATCACGAAGGAGATGCAGAAGCGCTGGGTACAGCGCTTGTTGAAGGTGATCCGGAGGTCGATATGGAAATTTGTGGGCACTATCTTTGGGGCGTTTCAAAAGTATATGTTGATTCGTCTGACGGTATTGTCTATCGAATTGAACAGCAGGAAGTTGTACGTGGCCCCGGCGGCCGTGTTAGAGAAAAGAGACCACGTAACCGTCCCGATGCGAATGTAGATTCAGAGATCCCGTTGACCTGGACTGATCGCAGGTTCGACAAAGAAGATGCTGTACGGCGATTCGTCTTTGCTTCAAAACTACAGATCGTTCATATCAATGGACTGACCTATGATTTTTTGTACGGCATGGCAAAGGAGCTTGCAGAATCCAACTCACTGATGATGGTGGGTGGTGGCAGCAAAGGTCGGGACCCTTTGGTGTTCAGGCGTGGCAGTGTGCCATATCGCGGGTTTCTGGAAGGCAGAATTGATGGCGAAAAATACCTGTTGTTACTTCATTTGTCGAATCTGGAATTAAAGCTCCCGCCAGCAGCCAAAAAGAAAGTAAAGTCCGGTGAAAATGAAAAATCGACTGATGCTGCTCGGAACAAAAGCAGTGCGGTGGCAGAGAAGGCGGATGACAAGCAGAAAAAAACCAAAAAGACGCTGAAGAAGAAAAAAGCAGACGTGGAAGTTGATGCTGAACCCGTAGCGGAAGCTAAATCGTCAACAAAAAAAGAGCCCGGTGTAAAAGCAAAAAAGAAAACGGCAACCCGGAAAAAATTATCAGCAAAGCAGACCGGTGAGAACAAAGCGAATAGAAATTCAGCTCATCAAAAGAAAGATGATGTAGAAATTTCGACAAGCTCCACTATTACCAGTGAAGACCTCGGTGTCTGGCTTAAGAGTATACGTATGGGTAAATACCTGAAGCTATTCATTGAACACGAAATTGACGTAGACGTATTGCCGGAACTGACCAACGATGATTTAAAAGAACTGGAGATTCCCCTCGGATCGCGAAGACGTTTGTTGAAAGCGGTGCAGGAGACTGACAATCTTCATGCAGAAGTCGCGATGACGGTTAGTCGCATGACCAAAGTGACAACCCCGACTGGCAAAACTGCTGTGAAGAAGAGTAAGTGAGGATTCCTGCATGGCGCTAATTGACAAAGACGCGTGCAAAGAGCGTGTCGCGGGTTATTTTACCGGCAAATCCGATGCGTTGGCTGATATCACAATTTTGCAACGTGTGCGGATGCGTCGACGCCAACTGGGTCAGATGACCATGGCGCTCGACCGCGAGCTTGCAAAAAAACGCATACCTTCCGGGGACTATCACATCAGCCGCAAGATAGACGGTGAATTCACCTGCCTGGTCTACAGCGAAGGAGAGGTGTTTACTATAAACCCTGGCGGCACCGTAAGATTGGGGGCTCCGTTTCATGAGGAAGCCAAAGCAGCGTTGGATGAAACTGGTGTACGCTTTGCGATCTTTGGCGGTGAGCTATATGTCCGCCGTGAAGATGGCGAGCGTCCGCGTGTGCACGATGTCGTGCGCATTGCGCGTGCTCCAAAATCTGAAGAAGATGTAGCCAGTCTGTGCTTTGGAGTTTTTAATATCTATGAATGGAACGATGAACAGCGAAGTGGAGTATATGCAGACCGGTTTGAACGGATAACTGAAATATTCGGTGATAAAAATCGCATACATCCTGTTGAAACGGTCATTGGTGATGGCAGTAAATCGGTATTAAAGCAGCTCAGGAAATGGGTTGATGAAGAAGGTGCGGAAGGTGTAGTAGCTCGCAGCGATAGTGCCGGTGTATTTAAAGTAAAACCACGCCACACTATTGATTTAGTGGCGATTGGTTTTACCGAAGGGTTGGATGATCGGTCTGGAATGCTGCACGATGTAATGCTTGCGTGCGTACGCTCTGATGATACCTTTCATGTTATTGGGAGAGTTGGCGGTGGATTCTCTGATGATGAAAGAAGCAGCATGTTACAGCTGCTTGAAGAGCATGTTGTTGAAAGTGAATATGCGGAAGTAAATTCTGATCGTGTAGCCTACCGGATGATAAAACCCGGAATAGTATTCGAAATATCCTGCCTTGATATCATTGCCAGAACCTCTCGTGGCAATACGATTGATAAAATGGTGTTGGAATGGAATGAAGATGAAAAGCTCTGGGAGGGCGTCAGGAGGCTACCACTGTGTAGCATACTATCTCCCCAGTTTATGAGAATACGCGACGATAAAAAGGCCAGCAAAGAAGATGTACGGTTTTCGCAGTTGACTGATATAGTGGAAATTCCATTGTCCAATGTTGTCAGTGAGGAACTCAAGCTGCCGCAAAGTGAGCTGATGAAACGCTCCGTAGCAACCAAGGAAATGCGGGGTGCCACCATGGTTCGCAAGTTAATGTTATGGAAAACCAATAAAGAAGAGAAATCCAGGGATTACCCGGCTTTTGTTTTGCACCTGACAGATTACAGCCCCAATCGCAAAGATCCTTTAAAGCATGAAATACGGGTGAGCAGCTCGGTTGATCAGATGAATCAGTACTGGGCAGAATGGGAGAAAAAGTATTTCGTATCCGGCTGGTCGGCGCCGGAATAGTGGGTTGTTGAAACCACTGCGCATATTAAGCTGGAATATACTCCATGGTGGCGGCACCCGCTGCGAGCAGATTCTTTCAGTTATTGAGGAGCATGACCCCGACATAGTTTCACTACAGGAGTTCAGGCACGGTAACAGTAAACCGGTATTGCTTGATGGTTTGAAATCACTCGACCTCGATAGCGTCTTCGCACCCGAAACCTCCGATGCACGGGAAAATAGTTTGATTGTTGCATCAAGGCTGCCGATGACAGCTGAGTCTTTCCCTGATAGCTCTGTCCCTGCTAAAGCGATATCTGCGAAAATTGAAGTTTCACCGACTGTTGATCTGAATCTGATCGCAGTTCACTTTCCGCAAAAGAAAAAACAGATCCCGCTATTTAACGCACTGCTTGAACTACCGCCTGTATGGCGTGAAGAGTACTCTCTGCTTATGGGTGATTTTAACTGTGGAATTCCGCTAATTGATTCAGAGACAAAAACGTTTTACGCCACACACCTTTTCCAACAGCTGCTTTCTGATGGGTGGCACGACACATGGCGTGAGCGGAATCCTGACGCAAGGGAATACACCTGGGTCAGCACCAGAAAGTCTAATGGCTTTCGCTATGACCATGCATTGGCATCGAGAGCTTTGAATGACATAATTCTTGATGTCCGTTACGACCATACTACGCGCGAACAAAAAGCCTCTGATCATTCATTGATACTTATCGATCTGGATTGTTGATCCATGTGAGCCTTCAGCTAGCCTTGCACTTCTCCGAATATCAGGCTCGAAGGTAAGTTTATTCAGACAGATCGCGGCAGTCTTTGGGTAGATACTCGCGGTTGATGTTGGTGCGATTCTCACCGTACACGGCACCTGCCTCAGGGGCTGCGTTTCCACAAACCCATCTTAAATTCATGAGTGTGTAGTCCGGGTTTACAATAGGGCGGACTGTCAGGAGTTTTTCCGATTCGACTGTACCTGCTTCCACACCCCGACTGGTTACGTGGATTGCACCTTCCTGAATTTCGTAGGTAAGTTTATAACCAGCTTTTTCTACTATGTTAGACCTTACGCGTAATGCTTTGTTATCTAACGGCATTACGCGGTAGCGTGAATAGTAATTCATAACATCTACTTTCAAATCGCTTGCTAAGCGCATGGAAAGCAGAGTCTGCATACGGTGCATGGCTCGATCTTGCGCTTCTATTCTGTTCTTTGCGAACATACTGACCAGAATGCCTGATATAGCCAAAACGACCAGTATTTCTACCAGCGTAAATCCATCTTCAGTTCTCTTCCGCATCACTCTTTGAAATTCCGTCGTTTGAGTGAGTAGCGTCGACTGGGAATAATAGTTGAACCGGGGAGTGCTAACAGGTGCCAGAGATATTGTCAGCATTCTTGTTTTGAGAATGCGTAGACTATAAATACAGTTGATCGAGCAAATATCGCGTTGGTGCTAGTGGCTGACCCTCCCTTCAGGCTGGTGCACGATACTATGATGGAATCACTGAATTCGCTTTGCAGCGAATTCTAATTTTTGTTACACGTCAGGTCCTGGAGGCTACCAGGCTTTCCAGTGTGCTTTGCCAGAGCTTGTAATAATCGTCGCTTGTTTGAATTTCGCTGTGTATTTCGAACTCTGCAATACTGATTGACAGAGCATCTGACCACTCGGGCCAGGTAAATACTCCTGACTCATGGAGTTTTACCGCCATAGCGAAAGTCTTTGCCTGCCATGGTGAATCAAATACAAGCTCACCATTGTCGGTAGGTTGTTTTTCAAATTGCTGAAGTATTTGTGTTGTCATGTTGACTATCGCCGGGGTTTCTTCGACTGATCTATTGTTGCTGGAATTCATCAAGCGACTGCAGATACGGCTCAAAGAGATCGATATATACGCAGCTATTCGGCTCTGCTGCAGTTCCCCAGATATCTGTGCCCTCAAAACGTACAGAGTAAAGATGTTCAGGAGTCTTGTTACCTGATTTTGCATGTTCATCTGCATAAATATGAGTGCCATGCAAGTGTGTGATTTTTCCGCGAACACCTTTGATGTATGACGGCACGCGAGTATGTGACTTTGTATTTTCGTTTATAACAACCACGGTCTGATCCATCGTGAAGCGGTTAGGGGCTTGCTCTGGTAGCAGAGTCGGTGCGCCGGTCTGTAAAATTTCTTTAACTCTTTCAGGTGTAGCAGCTTGCTGGTTTGCATCTCGGGTGGAGCAGCCTTTTTCAAGTTCCTGCTCCGTGATCATGCCATTTTGAAGCAGTAATAGTTCGAGGCCGTGCAACCAGTGCTCGTAGTACGTGCTGGATAGATAGTGCACATGATCTGTGCATTCTCGTGCAAAGCGCGACTGATCGAGATTCCATTGGCCTATCATTCCACAGGTCAGCGTAAGCCCGAACACAGTCTCCTCCCACTGGTGGACGAAGTCTTCTGTTTGTGAGCGATCTACTGGGCCGAAACCGTGTCTGCCTCCCAGATCATGTGCACCATTCATTTTTTTACTCCGTAACTGATTTGCATGACCCAATTGATTCAAGACCGGGATAGCACTCAGTGAGTGGTGACTTCGGTAACTCCGATCATTGAGTCACGTGTGATTAATTCGGCTAGTTCTTTTTCACTGTATGACTCTGTGCCAGCAGGCTGCATTGGCAGCACCAGATAACGGATTTCAGCAGTGGAATCCCATACCCGTACTTCAACTGATTGATCCAGCTCAGTGCCGAACTCTTTTAACACGGCTCGTGGTTCTGATACTGCGCGTGCCCTATAACTGCTCGCCTTATACCATGCCGGCGGCAAGCCAAGGACCGGCCACGGGTAACAGGAACACAAGGTACATACGACCATGTTGTGCACTGAGGGCGTGTTTTCGACGCAGACCATGTGTTCACCTTGTCGACCTGCATAGCCCATTTCCATGATTGACGATGTTGCGTCTTCGAGTAGTCGCTTGCGATAATCGGGGTTAACCCAGGCACGTGCTACGACAGCTGCTCCGTGTGCCGGGCCGACGCGATTTTGGTAAGTGTCTACCAGCAGATCAAGACTCTCCGGGTCGACTAGTTTTTTATCGATCAGCAGGGCCTCGAGTCGCTTCACCCGCTCTTCGATTTCCGAGGGCGGTGCGTGATGATGGTGATGCCCGTGCTCAGTGTCATCTGTTGGCATAGTGAAGACTTCCGTTGGTTATACTATTAGAAGAATACACTGGATATGGAGTCGAGTGGTATGGTTGCCAAGGTAAGCTTGGGGGAACCAGAGTAAACCGGCGCAGACCGGGGGTTTATAATTGCAATTGGAGGCAAGTTCTTGAAGATTACACTAGTGTTGGCGATACTCGTATTATTGGTTATTTTGTTTTTTTTCTATCAGGGATATGTGTCCTCTACTATTCCGCCTCCCTCGTTGTCTGGTGGTGAGCTGTCGGCTTGCGGCTCCAGGCCTAACTGTGTTTCCAGCGTGCAGGAGCCTTCAGATGAGCATTACATTGAGCCGATTATTGCCGGTGCCAGTGTTGCAGCAGATGCCAGTGTTGCAGATGAAGTCGCCAAAAAAGTTGTAGAGGCAATAGAATCCTCGGGCGGCAAGGTGATCAGTAATAATGGCATTGTGATTCAAGCGACTTTCACCAGCAGATTATTCAAATTTGTCGATGATGTACAGATACGTATTGATAGCGAAAAACTACAGGTGCGTTCTTCATCGCGTGTCGGGCACAGTGACTTCGGGTCAAATCGAAAACGTATTGAACTCCTGCGACAGGTTTTATCCTGATCTATCTCAGTCTTAAATGCGCAGCCAATACTTTCAACTTCCGGTAAAAATCGGGTCTATACTTTTTAAACAGGAAAGGCGAAACTGGCCTGTACCGTCTGTCAAGAAATCACATTTGGAACAATTGAATGAGTAAAACTACCCCCTGGACGAAGTCCATGCCGGAATCCCAGTTCAAAGTGATGCGGGATATCGTCGCAGCACCCAGCCCTGTCGGGCTCGAGAGTGCCATGACTGACGGTGTGATCAACCCATATATGTCTAAGTTTGCACCTAAGAGCTGGGACATGCATAGATTTCAGGGTAATGCCGGTGTGGTTTGGGATACCCACCCGGGTAAAGACGATATGTTCACTGTAATGATCATCGGTCATGCCGACAAAATCCGCATGCAGGTGCGCAAGATTGGTGCTGATGGAAAAATCTGGATTAACAGCGACGCGTTTCTTCCATGCACATTGATAGGACACGAAGTCACACTCTATAACGACGATCCGCAAAAGCCCGGTAACTTTCGCGAAATAAAAGGTGGAACTGTCGAGGCGATGGGGGCGATACATTTTTCGGAGCCGTCACAGCGTACTGGTGATAAAGGTATCCGGCCCAAGCAGCTTTACCTTGAATTACAAATCCATGGTGAAGACAAGGCAGGCCAGATTCAGGCGCTGGGTATCAGGCCGGGAGACACTTTACTGCTGGACAGACCAATAAAGCGTTCTTTTAGCCCTGATACATTCTACGGTGCCTATCTGGATAACGGGTTGGGATGTTTTGTTGCTGCTGAAGTCGCCAAACTTGTATCTGGAGTTGCTGCTTTAAAGAAAGTGCGCTGCCAGTTCGCTTTTGCATCACACGAAGAGATAGGCAGATTCGGCAGTCGTGTTATGGCTGGTGAGTTAAAGCCCGATGCTATCATTGCAGTGGATGTGAATCACGACTATGTCGCAGCGCCCAATATTGGTGACCGCAATATGTCACCACTTGAGATGGGTAAGGGTTTTACTTTGTCGACGGGCGCTATTGTGACGGAGCATTTAAACCTGCTGATTAAAAAAGCGGCCCTTAAGCACAAGATACCAATGCAGCTGGACGTCTGTGGCAATGACACTGGCACTGATGGCATGGCAGGTGTACTGGCAAGTGTCGACTGTGCGGCAACCTCTATCGGGTTTCCAATCAGGAACATGCATACAATCTCCGAGAGTGGAAATACCAGCGATGTGTTGGCGGCAATTCATGTCATATTCGAGACTATTCGCAGTATGGAACAAGTCAAAGATTTGCATAAAGAATTTAGAACCAGTCATCCTCGGCTGGATAAGGCAGCGCCTTTAAAGCACAAAAAAGCCAAAGCTGCCAAAGCGCGTAGTTCCAGCTAGCAATACAACCTTTCGATTCCGGGTGCCGTTGCTGGCACCCGTCATTCCAGTAGTATGTGCGGACTTCTCAGTTCTGATCGCCGCTCCCCTCATAAATCATAAAAAGCCATGCCGTAACGCTGAGCTAGTAGCGTTGTGTGTTCTCAATTGCGCTAAAACCTAAAGCTGTCGTAGTCCGTGCCGCTACTGTGGGGCAGGAGTGATTTCTTGGAATACGGATTTCTCTTAGAGATGCTGCACCTGGCGACGAATAAATCTCTGATATTGATCGGATAACTATGACTACTATGATGTTGGATCATCGAATTACAAAACTATGTGCTGTTTTGCTTACCTCCCTCACACTGGCGGCTTGTTCGTCTTCTGACGACTCTTTGCTAAATGTTGTCGGGACGGTAGATCAAACTCAGGTAGCTCAGGATCCGCTGGAGCCGATTTCCCGGTTCTTAACGAATGATGTCACAGACAATATCCAGCTTGATGATGGTTTGGTTCCGCTGGTTGATGGTAACTGGCCCCGATTCACAGTGAATACCACCTGGAATTGGCAGCTGAATGGTGAGCTCAACGCCGAACCTGAAGCCGACGTCTATGTTGTCGATATGTTTGCACAGTTAAGTGAAAAGTCAGTTGAACCATTACAGGCGCTGGGCAGACAGGTCATTTGTTACTTCTCGGCTGGCACTTATGAGCCCTGGCGCCCGGATGCCGAGCTCTTCACACAGTTTGAAATTGGTAAACCCTATATCGGATTTCCTGATGAAAATTGGCTGAATATAAATAATCCTGAAATTGTAAAGCTAATGGTCAATCGTCTGGATATTGCTGTTCTCCTGGGGTGCGATGGTGTTGAGTTAGACAATGTAGATGCTTTTGTTAATGACACTGGATTTAATATTACACAGAACGATGCGCTGATATATACACGTATCCTTGCTAATGAAGCACATAAACGCGGCCTTGCCGTTGCGTTAAAAAACAATGTTGAGCTTGTCGAAGATGTGGTTGACTACTTTGACTTATTGATCAATGAGGAGTGCTTTCAGTATAACGAGTGTGAAGGTTATCTACCGATCATTGAGGCTGGAAAACCAGTCTTTAATGCTGAATACACCATGTTGCACATCAATGACCCTGTAGCCCGTGAAGAGTTGTGTGTTAGATCCAGAGCGCTGGGGTTTCAAACGTTATTTCTGCCTCTCGCGCTTGATGGCTCTTTTCGATTGAGCTGCCAATAGTAATTGAGAAATCTGGTTTCACTTATGAATCATCCAAAAAGCTTAGTATTTGCCGCAGTATTGATGTCATTGGGGATTGTCGGGTGTGGCGGATCAGAGCAACTTAAGACGGGCATTTCTAATGGCAGTGTTGTTAGCGATTTGGAAGCTGAAGAAGAAAAAATTCCTGTAGTGGTTGTACCCGGAGAAACCACTGTAGTGGTGCCTGCGGCAGATCAACAACCTGTAACTCCTCCGATAGCAGATACAGAGAATGATTCCGGTATTGATAATACAGAAACACCAGTTGTGTCCGGAGAAGCGACCCAGCAGGTTGGTCCTGCTGCAGGAGTTCAACCGACAGATACTGTGCAAAATGAACCCGAAGCAGCGATTCAGTCTGATGATTGGTGGAAGCCCAAAGCATCAGAAAATCTGAAGTGGCAATGGCAGCTGCAAGGTGAAATTGATACCACCTTACCGGTGCAGGTTTATAACATTGATATTGCGGCACCGCAGGCCAGGATTGATGAACTTAAAGCGCGCGGTATAAAGTTGATTTGCTATTTCAGTGCCGGCACCGTTGAGAGATTTCGGCCTGACGAGCACCTGTTTCCACAGGAAATTATTGGTGAGCAGTATGAAGATCTGGTTGATGAGCAGTGGGTTGACTATGCTGAGATAGACTCCATTGCGCACATCATGCGAGCTCGTATTAACAGGTGTAAGGCAAAAGGTTTTGATGCCATAGAAATAGATAACGTTGATGCCCATAACTATGAAAGTCGCAACGAGCAGGGTGATGTTGTGAACATCGGTACTAATTTCAATATGACGCTGGATGAAAGTATTGCCTATGTGCGCTGGCTTACCAATGAAGCGCATAGCCGTGGATTGGGTATTGGATTAAAAAATGCCGAAGAAATGGTGCCCGACGTAGTTGACGAGGTTGACTGGATGCTGGTGGAAGATTGCTATTTTGATTCCTGGTGTCTTGCTGCCACGGCATTTATTGATGCTGACAAACCGGTTTTTATGGCAGAGTACGATGAGCTGGTGCCTGACTTTACACCGGCCTGCGAGCTCGCGAAGTCTCTTGGCTACTCTGCGATATGGCGGGATACATCGCTGTCTAATACGTTATATCTCGCATGTGAATAAATGCCAGTGAATAAATATAGGCACGGCTAAGCCGCGTCTGATAATAGTTTCGAATCCATGTTACTTTTACGCCGATGTGCTACTGGTATAGCTGCGCTGATGTTATGTCTTATGGGTTGTGGCGGTTCTGTAAATTACACCAACAAGACACCGATACTTGCGGCCGCGAAAAGTCAGGCTGCTGTAAGTTGGTGGCAACCGAAAGCTGATCAGAATCTTCGCTGGTATTGGCAGCTTCAAGACAAACTCAACACATCTTATAACGTTGATGTCTATGACATTGATGTTGATACTCCGCAGCCAGTCATCAATAAACTCAAATCCCGAGGTATCAAGCTAATCTGTTATTTTAGTGTTGGTACGGTAGAGCAGTTTCGAGCCGATGCAGAACAATTCCCGAGTCAGGTAATCGGTGAATCTTACCCGGGTTTTCCTGATGAACAATGGCTTGATCTGGGAAACTATCAGTTGTTTGCAGACATCATGAAATCAAGGCTCGATCTTTGTGCTGCCAAGGGTTTCGATGGTGTGGAAGGGGACAATGTAGATGCCTTTGTTCAGCAAATACCTGATGATAGTGGCACCGTTAATTCAGGTACCAGCTTCGGCATAACGAAGCAACAGAGTATCGACTACATCCGCTGGCTTGCTGCAGAATCACACAAGCGTGGCCTGGCTTTCGGGTTAAAAAATGCTGAGGCCGTGGCTATTAATGTAGTAGACGAGGTTGACTGGCTGATTACAGAAAGCTGCTATGTATACCGCTGGTGTGCAGCAGCTCAGACCTTTACCCGAAACAACAAGCCGGTATTTATGACCGAGTACGTGGAATATCTTTCCGACTTTTCTGCTGCTTGTGCTGAAGCGAGAGAATTTGGCTACAGTGCAATCTATCGGGATACCGGGCTGACTGCATCCGGAATTTTTAAAGAGTGCCTGTCACATTAAGAATAGGCACGCTAAAAATAGCCACACTGAAAAAACGGCTGCCCGGTGAATAGGCGCGCTAAAAAATAATTCTGGTTGCTGCCGCATGACTGCGATTGCGTTTAAGCGGCTGCATATTGGCGAGTCTGTAGCTCGCGTCTTGCCTGCGCCTCAGCTGTGTAGAGCGACGTTGGTCGAATAAGTAACCGCGGTATACCAATATCATCACCGGTGTCCTCACAAAATCCGTAGTCACCTGTACGGATTCTATGCACTGCCTTATCGATGTCCCGAATCAGGTTTGTCTCACGTTCTTTCATGTGAACCTGAATCCAGTACTGCTCTTCCTGTGTTGCCCGATCTGATTCATCGGCTGCGCGCTCGACATCGAGGTCACCGATTTTTTCGTTGTCTCCGGCTTCGATTAATGATTGACGCATTTCGAGTAAACGTTGCTGGAAAAATGCCAGCTGATCGTCGTTCATGTAATCGTCTTCGGGTGCTGCAAGTAGTTCTTCTTCCGTCAACATATGTCCATCTCTGGAAAATTTGAGTGCCTAATCAAAGTGTTGGCTTTGCTATTCACGTCGATATAAAAAAAGAGGTCTCAGAAGTATGCGATCGCTAAGAGGCAGCGCATTATCTCCTGGCCGTGTATTGTTCTGGTACTCAGCAAATCTGCTGGACTGTAAAGTCGCTTGTAGCCGGTTGCCTTGTACTTTTATTTCAAGGGTTCAAGCTGAGCATGATTCGCGCCCAATCCAGTGTTGGTATCGATCTATAGGCCGGAAAGTAGGAGTAGTTGGTATTACGCAGACCGAATGCATGCGGTAACCTGTGGTTACACGTAAAACGAGCCAATAAAGTGCCAGGAATATGAAATCGATATTGCAAAGTAGACTGGGCCTCACATGTCCCGTTGTGCAGGCTCCAATGGCTGGCGGACCAACTACTCCTGAATTATTGGCATCTGTGGCGGAGGCGGGTGCATTGGGCTCTTTCGGGTTTGCCTATTCGTCTGCGGATCAAATTCATACTCAATGCCAGGCTTATCGCAGTTTGTGCGCTGACCGCAGGCTGGCACAGAATTGTGGCTGGAACGCCAACTTTTTCGTATTCCCCGAAGTTGTAGAGCCGTCTCGATCTGCTGTTGCGGCAGCAACCAGATCGCTTGAGCCACTGGCTCGACGCGTTTCTGTTGACGTTGAAGCGATGAAGCATGACAGTCAGCTGCCTGCACTCAGAGATCAGATTGAAGCGGCCCTTGCTTATCAGCCATCACTGATCAGTTTTCATCTGGGGATTCCACCGCTCGAATTAATTGAGATGATTCAGGCTGCAGGGTGTTATGTGGCCATGTCGGCGACGTGTGTTGATGAAGCCGAGTTGGTGCAGGCTGCGGGTGCCGATTTTATTGTGGCCCAGGGGTATGAGGCTGGTGGCCACCGCGGTGTATTCGATCCGTTGAGTGATGATAAAAAACTTGGCATATCAGAGTTGGTTGAAGTTTTATCTGCCAGCTGCGAGTTACCGGTGATAGCCAGTGGTGGAATTATGAACGGTCGTGACATTGCCATGATACTTCGCAAGGGCGCTGATGGTGTTCAGATGGGGTCGGCATTCTTAACTGTAGATGAGTGTGGAAGTCATGTTGTGTATAGAGCGGCAATAAACTCCATTGGTGAACGTGATTCCCAATTTACGTTGGGTTTTTCCGGGCGGCCTGCGCGAGGAATTCGTAACTTGTTTATTGATTCAATAGACAGCGTTGATGATGTTTTGCCGTTTCCGTGGCAAAATTCACTGACTGGAGTTTTGCGCAAAGCAGCAGGAGACAACAAAGACTTTGAGCTAATGTCTCTTTGGGCCGGTAGCAACTATAGTCAGGCACGAAATTGTTCTGCCGCGCAGCTTATTCAGCTGTTGCAACAGGAAACTGCAGATGCGTTAGCCGAGCTGACTTAGCCTGACTCTATTTTAATGACGAGAAGTTATGGTTCGGAATTTACAAATTGTGTGTGCTTCAGCTCATATCACCAGTGAATGCCTGAACGATAGCAACAGCTGCAAGTCCTGCTGTCTCTGTTCGCAATACACGTGGCCCGCATCGCACTAAAGTAATACCGGTATTTACTGCGAGTTGAAGCTCGCTGTCGCTGAAACCGCCTTCCGGTCCGACAAGAATATTAAGTGTGCGGCTGGGTGCAAGTTCCTTGAACGTTTGGTTAGCAACAGGGTGAATAAGAATGCTTTGCTGCTCTGCATGGTCTGTAAGCCACTGGTTGAGCTCTGTTACCGGATCGATTGTGGGTACAACACTCCTGTTGCATTGCGCACAGGCGCTGCGTGCAATTTTGACCCAGTGTTCGGCTTTTTTGGGTGCGCGTTTGTCATTAACCTGCAGCACGCTGCGCTCGGAGCTGACTGGTGTGATACGGTTAACTCCGAGCTCAGTTGCTTTTTGAATAACCAAATCGAGTTTGGTTCCTTTAGCTAAGGACTGCACCAGTGTTATAGACACTGGTGATTCTGTGCTATTTATTTCAGCGCTTTCAATTTTGACCTGTGCTGATTTACCGACACCTACAATAGATGCCGCGTAATTATTGCCATCACCGTTGAACAACTCTACCCGGTCGCCCTCGACGAATCGCATAACTTTTACGAGGTATCGCGAGTCATCTGCACTGAGCGTGATGACAGGGTTGCTACCATTTTCGATTGCGTCTGGAATGTAGAGGCGGGTGGTTCTCACTGGTTTATTTTTTTAACTTTTCGAGTCGTCTGCGGAGTTCGTCTTTTTGTGTGTCGCTCATGGATGACGGAGTTTGCAGATCACCAGTATCTTCTTTGAGTTTTTTTCGAAGTGATTCTTTATTGAGCTGCTCAATTGCATGTTGAAGTACGCTCAGCGGTGTATCGACTTCTGACTCTGCGGTACTTTCCATACCGGCGCGGGCAAGCTTGTGCAAAGATTCAGATTGATCCGTTTCGCGGTATCTTTCCAGTATGCCGCTGGTAGTGATGTCAGGCCTGCTTTCAATCAGGGAGATTATATTCAGTAGTAGTGAAGCACCGGCAATGTCTATCGAAAACTCATAGGCCTCCGGGTCTATTTCCAATACGATCGACGGTGTGTCCAGAATGGCAATCAGTGCTCTGCGGATGGGTGACAGGCCTGGTTGCGATGTTTGCAGTGAGCGGGTTGCCGGCTGCTGGTGTTTCGCTATAGGCGGCGCTGAGCTCGATTGCCTGAAAACAACAACTCCCACTTTTTCGTGTAGTTGCTCTTCAACCAATGTTCGGTAAACGCCAGATGGGATGGTAGAAATTAATGGTTTTGCTATTTCTGCCAGCCTTGCTTTATGGCCGGTGCTGCTTTGATCTGAAGCTGATAATGACTGTCCCTTATTGGCTTGCAATTCCAGTTGCTGAAATAAAAAACTCGCAGCATCCAGCGCATTTTCTACCAGGCTTTGCATAAATTGCTCAGCGCCGGCAGATTTAACCAGCGTGTCCGGATCTTCGCCATCAGGCAGGAACAGAAATCTCGCGTCGCGTCCCGACTTAAGTGATGGCAGCGCAGATTGCAAAGCACGCCATGCTGCTTTTTTACCTGCGGCATCGCCGTCAAAGCAAAAAACAATTTCGTCTGTTTCTCTGAATAGCAGCGCCACCTGGTCACTTGACGTTGCAGTGCCCAGTGTTGCGACCGATGTATCGATACCTGCATGAGCAAGCGCGATAACATCCATATAACCCTCGACCACAATGATTCTTTCCGGGCTGCCGCGTGTTGCACGCCGAAGCTCGTAGAGACCATAAAGTTCGCGGCCTTTTTGAAAGAGCGGGGTCTCTGGTGAGTTTAAGTATTTGGGTTCTGAGTTATCCATAACCCGGCCACCAAAACCGATAACGCGCCCGCGTCGATCGCGTATGGGGTACATGATGCGATTGCGAAAACGATCGTGAGTTTTACCGGAGTCGCTGCGCACCAGCATGCCGGATTGCAGCAGTGAGTTATTGTCGGCCGTTGTATTTTCGGTCAGCGCGTGCCAGGCGTCCGGAGAGAATCCCAGTTCAAAGCGTTGTGCAGTTTCACCGTTGATACCGCGCTGCTTTAAGTATTCTATTGCCTTCGGTGTCTTGCGTAGCTGCTGCTGGTAAAATTGACTGCTGGCATCAAGCGCGTCGAACAAGCCCTGTTGAGATGGCGTGATGGCAGCGACTGCATCGCGAGGTACTTCCAGCCCGACGCGGTTGGCGAGATACTCCACCGCATCGACAAAATGCATGTGGTCAAACTCCATCAGGAAGCTGATGGCATTACCGGACGCCTGGCAACCGAAGCAATGGTAAAACTGCTTTTGCTGGTTGACCGAGAAAGACGGAGTTTTTTCGCCGTGAAACGGACAGCAGGCTTTGTGGTTTGCTCCGGCCTTCTTTAATGGCACGTAGCGATCAATAATCTCGACGATATCTACCCGCGAGAGTAAATCATCGATGAAAGCTTGTGGGATCCGACCGGCCATGGTTCATTATTACAGATGCAACGACATCATGGCGACTCTGGAAGTGCTTTATGCAGATATCTTTAGCGAGGGGCAGTCGGCTTTGCGTGCGGTTCGTCGCCGACTGCCCCTCAGTACTCCGGATCGCTGCAAGAGCTTTTCTACTAGGCTGCTTTCTTAAGCGTAGAAAGCAATGCGGAAAGCTCGGCTGCTTTTGGTGTCACAAGCCAAAAGCGTGAGCTCAGTGTGTAGAAATTATCCAGTAATTCCCGACCCCATTCGCTGCCGGTTTCTGCGGTGTGGGTTTCGAGCATTTCTTCCAGCACATGGCGATAAGCTTCCATCGATTCCGGGTGAATGCGCTGGATGTCTATTAGTTCGTGGTTGTAGCGGTCAACAAACAGGTTGTTGCGATCGAATACAAACGCGAAGCCGCCAGTCATGCCTGCACCGAAATTAACGCCGGTTTCGCCAAGTACCGCAACACAACCCCCGGTCATGTATTCACAGGCGTGATCCCCCACACCTTCTATGACCGTCGTAGCGCCGGAGTTACGCACCGCAAACCGTTCGCCGCCCAGGCCGGATACATACATTTGTCCACCGGTAGCTCCATACAGGCAAGTGTTACCAACTATTGTATTCTCGTTGCTGATGAATCGTGATCCCGCGGGTGGTCTGATCACAATCTTGCCACCGGCCATGCCTTTACCGACATAATCGTTGGCATCGCCTTCCAGTAGAAGGTTAAGTCCACCAGCGTTCCAGACGCCGAAGCTCTGACCTGCGGTGCCTTTCATGTGCACGTTGATCGGGCTGTCAGCCATGCCGACATTGCCATGGAGTTTGGCAATCTCACCGGACAATCTGGCACCAATAGAACGGTTAACGTTCTTAATGTTGAAGTGAAAGTCACCACCGCTTTTGGCTTGAATGGCAGGCAGGCATTCAGCCACCATTTGCGTTGCAAGCTCTGCTTTGTCAAAGGGTCGGTTGCGTTTCTGTGTACAGTAGCGAGGCGCTTCCATTGGCACGCCGCCGTCAGACAAGAGTGCCGAAAAATCAACTTTACTGTGACGTTCAGTATTGCCTTCAATCTGCTCCAGCAAGTCGGTTCTGCCGATGACATCTTTAATACTGCGATAGCCAAGGCTTGCTAAATGGCGTCTTACATCTTCTGCGACAAACTCCATATAGTGCACCACCTTCTCTACATCTCCGCGGAAGTGTTTCATGCGCAGTACTTTGTGTTGAGTTGCAACACCGGTGGCGCAGTTATTCAAGTGACAGATACGGAGAAATTTACAGCCCATAGCAATCATGGGGCCGGTGCCAAAGCCGAAGCTTTCGGCACCAAGTAAGGCGGCCTTGATAACGTCGAGTCCGGTCTTTAAACCGCCGTCAGTTTGTACGCGTACTTTGTCGCGCAGGTTGTTAGCACGCAATATTTGATGCGTCTCTGACATGCCCAGCTCCCAGGGAGAACCTGCATACTTGACGCTCGTCAATGGTGATGCACCGGTGCCACCGTCGTAGCCTGAAATGGTGATCAGGTCGGCGTACGCTTTTGCAACACCTGCCGCAATAGTTCCGACACCCGCTTCGGCAACTAGCTTCACTGACACCAGCGCTTGTGGATTTACCTGTTTTAAGTCGAAGATCAGCTGTGCCAGATCTTCAATAGAGTAAATATCGTGATGCGGTGGTGGTGATATTAAAGATACACCGGGCATTGAGTAGCGCAGAGTCGCGATAGTCTCGTTAACTTTGTGTCCCGGTAGCTGACCGCCTTCACCGGGCTTGGCGCCCTGAGCGATCTTTATCTGAATCACTTCAGCGTTAACAAGGTAGTGAGGTGTTACACCAAACCGACCGGATGCCACTTGCTTGATTTTGGAATTTTTATTGGTGCCATAGCGTCTTGGATCTTCGCCGCCTTCACCGGAGTTTGATCTGGCGCCGAGCGCATTCATCGCTTCGGCCAGAGTCTCATGCGCCTCGGGTGACAGTGCACCGAGTGACATGCCGGCCGAGTCGAAGCGACTGATAATGTCCAGTGCTGGTTCTACTTCGTCAATAGGTATTGGCGTGGCTGCGGTTTTGAGTCTGAGCAGATCTCGGACCGCAGTAGGTGCACGACCGTCTACTATTGATGCGTATTTTTCATAGTCACTGTACTCACCGGAGTTTACTGCTTCCTGTAGTGAGGTAACCACGTCCGGGTTGTAGGCGTGATACTCGCCACCTTCGACATACTTTAGCAACCCGCCATGGCGGGTTTTTGTACGTTTGTTCCACGCTTCATCTGCGAGCACCTGAACGTCTTTGGTAAGGTCCGTGTAGTCAGCGCCTTGTATCCGGCTGGTGGTGCCGATAAAGCACTGGTTAACAATTTCGTCGTGCAATCCAACAATTTCAAAAAGTTGTGCACCGCGATAACTGGCAATAGTTGAGATGCCCATTTTGGACAATACTTTGAGCAAGCCTTTGTTAATGCCTTTGCGATAGTTCTGTTCAAGCTTCAGGGCATCTGTGCCGCTTATGTCTCCGCGTCGGACCATGCCTTGTATGCTTTCGTAGGCAAGGTAGGGGTAGACACACGTCGCACCATAGCCTACCAATACAGCTATGTGGTGAGGATCGCGTGCTGTACCGGTTTCAACCACAATATTTGCGTCACAACGCAGTCCAGCGTCTATGAGTGCATGATGAACCGCACCAGTTGCAAGTAGGGCATGAACGGGTAACAGGTCGCGCTGCAAATTATTATCACTGAGGATAATAACAACAGTATCTTCTTTTACCGCTTGCAACGCTGTTTGGGTAATAGTGTCTATTGCTTGCTGAAGTGATTGTTTCGATGGGTCGAAATTCAGATCAATTTTTATGTGGTGATATTCCGGCTCATCGTTCATAGCCAGCAGTGTTTCGAATTTTGCTCTCGACAAAACCGGTGAGCGGACCAGCAGTCGTCTGGCATGCTGGAATGTTTCTTTGAACAGGTTTTGTTCTGCACCGAGGCAGGTTTCCAGTGACATCACAATCGATTCGCGCAGCGGATCAATTGGCGGGTTGGTTACCTGGGCGAACTGTTGGCGAAAGTTTTCATACAGCGAGCGGACTTGTCTTGAGAGAATCGGAAACGGTGTGTCGTCACCCATAGAACCGATGGCTTCCTGGCCTTCTTCCGCTAACACACGAAGAATTTGATCGCGCTCTTCGAAGGTAACACCGAACATTTTTTCATAGACATTAAGCTGTTCATTGTCCATGGAAGGTTTGGTAGGTGGTGTGTCCCTCAGTCTTGAACGCAGGTGTCTTGAGTGAGTTTGCAACCATCGAGAGAAAGGTCTGCTGGTTTTTAATTGCTCGTCAATTTTTTCCGGCTGTAAGATTTCACCTGTGTCTGTGTCGACGGCGAACATTTGACCGGGCTTTACCCGTCCTTTGGCAACAACATCTTCTGGGTCGTAGTCGTATACACCGATCTCTGATGCCAGTGTGATCTGACGGTCGCGGGTAATGACATAGCGCGCCGGCCGCAAACCGTTGCGGTCTAGCACACAGGAAGCGTAACGTCCGTCAGTTAATACCACACCCGCAGGTCCGTCCCACGGCTCCATATGCATAGAGGCGTATTCAAGCCATGCGCGCATTTCGGGGTCGGTTGCATTCATGTTCTGCCATGCCGGTGGCAACAACAGGCGCATGGCACGGAAGATATTCATGCCCCCTGCCAGCAGTACTTCAAGCATGTTATCGAGTGACATTGAATCAGAGCCCGCCATTGATACCAACGGCAACAGCTCTTTTAGTTCCGGCAAAAGTTCGCTGTGAAACTTTGATGCGCGGGCGTTTGCCCAATTGCGGTTACCGCGAATCGTATTTATTTCACCGTTGTGGGCGAGATATCTGAATGGTTGTGCCAGTCGCCACTGCGGTAGTGTATTGGTGGAAAATCGCTGATGGAAAACCGCAATACGTGATTCGAGCGTTGGATCATTCAGGTCTTCAAAAAAAGCCGGTAATCGATCCGGCATCATCAGGCCTTTATAGAGAATCACATCTGCTGAAAGTGTGTTGATGTAGAACTCGGGATCACCCTGACGAAGCGTAAGTTCTGTTTTGCGGCGAGCGACAAACAGATTGCGATTGAACTCGGCGGCATCCATGTAGTTTGGTGCAGTGACAAATATTTGCTCTATTTGCGGCAGTGTTTTTTTAGCTTCCAGCCCGCACGCTTCGGTATTGACAGGTACTACACGCCAGCCGCTAACTGTTAAATTGCGCGCCTCGATTTCTGCGTTAAGCGTTTTACGCGCGAGATCAGCAAGTTTGCTATCGCTGTTTAAGAACACCATACCGACAGCGAAGTTACTGCCGACCTCAAAGCCTTCTTCTGAAGCTTTGGCGCGCAGAAAGTTAGTCGGTTTTCGCAACAACAGGCCGCAGCCGTCACCTGATTTACCGTCGGCTGCAACAGCGCCACGATGTGTCATACGGCCAAGTGCCTCGATCGCAGTTTTTACCAATTTGTGTGATGGCGGACCGTCGATCTGTGCAATCAGACCAAAGCCGCAGTTGTCATGCTCGAATTCGGGGCGATAAAGACCGCTCGCCGCTAGTTTATCCAGTGCGTTCATGTAAACCCTCTGTGTGTTTTTCCGCCAGCGGTGGGTTTTGTTATGTTGGAGGTTTGCTCAGAAGCACGATTGTGTCTTGGAGGGTCTGTCGCTCAAAGCCGGTCCGGTGGCAGACCTGACTGAGGAAGTACGCCGTCAGACGGTGAGTTCTGAGTAAACGACTGGCCGAGTCTTTAGACAGACTTTTTGGCCTTAGAGGAGATGTGCGAGCTGCCGGTGCAGGCTGTTTTTATAAGAGCGTGCGCAATCACTTCAGACAGATATCTTGGGTGAAAATGCCCCAAACTGCAAGTAAAACGGCAGTCCGGGAGCTCAAAAAACGGTAAATAGCAGCGACTGCTGCTTGTGTTTACCTGGCGATCACCGAGCGGTCACTGAGTGATCACAGGTTGGTCAGCGAATTAGTTACGACGTTTGATGTCTTCCTGCAAGTCGCTTACGGGTCGAATCCAGACGCCGAATTTTTTCGTTGCGGCGCTCATATTTTCGACTGCGGCAATGGCTTCGTCACGGGTATCGTACAAACCACTTAAAAGGCCAAAAACCGGGTTATTGCTGTTACTTGTGAGGAACGGGTAAATTGCCACCGGATCCGTGACTTGCATTGTCTGCGCAAGATCGATGATGTAACCGCGTTCACGCGAGGTTGCGAGCTGAACGGTGAATTTTGTGGGTGACTGGAACAATACCCAGCGCTCGTTTTCGATAGCGCGATTTGGTGCAGCGATCGGGACACCGTCTGAAACGGGTTCCCCTGAGACAGGGTCCTGTGCAATGTCTGCTGCAAGTGGTTCTATCGCCACTGGCTGGCCAATAGGTGCCTCAATAACCGCCTGGGCTGACGCATCTGTATCGTCCTCGGGCAGGGCTGCACTTCCGACTGTCTCGGGCAGTTGGATAGAGCTCGTGTCTACCGCAACAGATTCGATAGTTGCACTGGTTCCAACACTCTTCGTGGAAGCCGGATCGACTATGTTGACAGCACCCGGAGCCGGAACGGTAGTTGTGGCCACGGTATCAGTGTTCAACGCAGCTGCCAGGTTTGCAGGCTCTGTGTTCACAACCGGCGCTTCTTCTACCGCTACAATGGTTTCGCTAACTGGTTGCTGAACCGGATCTGATGAAATGGTGGCAGCTGTGGGCAACTCCTCCTGAACCAAATCAGTTGATGGTGCTGTTGCGACAATAGTTTCTGTGGTGGTACCCGTTGCTTCTGTGGCTGCTGGTACGGCAGGCAGTACCAGATCATCACTCGCCGGGGTAACTGCCAGATCACCAGAGTTGCTGTCTGTTGATTCAATGACTGAGGTCGTCGCTACTACCGGTTGCTTTGTTTGCGATTGTGGTAACTGAGCTTGCTCCTCTATTTCTACTTGCCCGATCTGTGCCTGATCGATTTGTGTTGGCTCGATCTGCTGCGATGTTTCGGACGATGCGACAGGTATAATGGTTGAGTCGGGTTCGCCATTGCCAAAGAACATTGACAGGCCGACCCCAATTAAACCGAGCGCTGCAGCGCCTACCAATAGCACGGGCCACTCAAAAGATGAGAGCCAGCCGGCTTTCTTTTCCGTTGCATCACCACCGCGGTAGACGCCATTCAGGTAGTGCGTTGCTGCAGTGTTTATGTTGCCGGGCAAACCGCCAGAGTCGCGCTGTATCTTACTCACAGCTTTGTCTGTAAACGGGAACGCATCGGCAAAGCCGGCCTGGTGCAGTCTTGAGCTCAGGTATTCACTGGTACGTTCGTCATCCAGCGGTACTATCATGTTGGTGCTGTATTTGAGATCGAGATCCTCAAACTGCTCTTCAAAGCTTGCAATGGATTGCTTTAACGCCGGTGTGCCTGTAAGCAGCAGACGTGCTGTTTTGCCGTCTTCATTTTCAAACTGCTGGAGTGTATCGACTAACTCGGCAATTTCCTCGATCGGTGCGAGGTGAGCGTCATCAACAATCATCAGAGCGCAGCGCTGATCATCTGCGATTTGCTCAAACATCGGTGAAAGCTTATCGATATATTCGTCGATACCCTCTGCTTTCTCTTCTTTAGTTGTAGAGTTTAAAACTGCATATAGAAATGCTTCTGCGCGGAAGTCCGTTGAGCCTTTGGCGACAAATGGCTTGATGCTGATTTTGCAATGCTTGAGCAATTGCTTCAGCAATACCGTTTTGCCGGCACCTTCATCGCCGATCAGCAAATGCAGTGAATCTCCGAAGCGGACATTTTGTTCAAGTGCGGCGCGTGTTCTTTGTGTTTCGGAGTCAGCAAAGGGCTGACGGTCTTCCTGCTCCACGAATGGTTGCTTTGTGAGACTCAACTCTTCCAGTGTTTCGCTGTGTAACCGGGCTTCAGTTTGCACGTCTTGAACTGCCATATGGATTCGGTCCGTTGTGAGACGATCGGTGGATCAAACAGCCGCGGGCGTTGTGGCCGGAGCAGTACTGACAGAACGGACTGGTAATAAGAATTTCAACCAGTTACGTCAGTTGCAGTGTAGCGGTCACCGCATGCAGCTTGAACAATAACGCGCTGATATTAGAGGACTTGCCAGGCCACGGCAACGTTCGACAAGCGAAGGTAACAAAGGCTTACGAGTTTGACATGTGTTGTATCAGACTCTTATCAGTTGAAAGTGGAATTTACTGTTTTTTCGAGTTTATGTTGATCAAAAGTGTTACACAGAAATGCGTCGCCAATTCCACGCATTAGTACTAACGTGAGTTTTTTATCGCGTACTTTCTTGTCAAGTGACATCAGTTCAAGACAGCGACTGGCAGTCATTTCTGTCGGAGGCTTTACCGGCAGGCCGATTTTTTCAAATGTTGCCCGGGTTCGGGTTACCGTTTCTTCGTCGCAATACCCGTGATCTGCTGAAAATCTGGCCGCCAGACACATACCGGCCGCAATTGCCTCACCGTGCAGCCAATTGCCATAACCCTGAGCGGTTTCAATGGCGTGGCCGAAAGTATGACCAAGATTCAGCAATGCCCGTTGTCCGGACTCCAGTTCGTCTGCTGCAACAATACGAGCTTTGCGGTCACAGGATTTCTCGACTGCTTTGCCGAGGGCAGTTTTATCCAGAGCCAGCAATTCGTCTATGTGCAGATCCAGCCATTGATAGAATTCCGCGTCGTCGATTAAGCCGTACTTAATGACCTCGGCTAAACCGGCTTTTAGCTCGCGCTCGGGCAATGTGTCGAGCGTAGTCATATCTGCAATGACACACGCCGGCTGGTGAAACGCGCCGATCATGTTTTTGCCCTGCGGATGGTTGACCCCGGTTTTACCGCCGACGGATGAGTCAACCTGCGACAACAGGGTTGTGGGCACTTGTACAAATGATACGCCGCGTTGATACGAGGCCGCGGCAAATCCTGTGATATCTCCAACGACACCGCCACCGAGAGCGATGACTGTGCAGTTGCGATCGAAGCGATGCTGAATAAGTGCGTCGTAGATTGTGCTGACTGTATCCAGGGTTTTGTGTGCTTCACCGGCAGGCAGGGTAACAAAGTGACAGTCATAACCGGTTAAAGCTTCGAGTACAGCCTTAAGATAAAGCGGTGCGACATTGTCATCAGTGACGACAAGCACTTTAGAGCCTGTGATGTGTTGTTTATATAAGTCGGTGCGGGCAACAATATTTTCACCGACATAAATAGGGTAACTGCGCTCGCCGAGGTCGACGTTGAGTGTGATCATGTTTGTTAGTTGTCGATTTTGTTACTGTTGGTGTTGCTGGAGGCCGAGGAGTGGCTGTGGTCGACTTTGCTGCGGGCAGAATTTTCAAGCATGTTGATCTCACGACATATTTTATCAACGACTTTCTGGTGCCGTTGATTGCTGGTACAAATATGCACGTGGGCCAGCTCGCGATAAATTGGTCCGCGCTTTTTGCTAATTTCCATCAGGGTAGCGCGTGCATCGCCTTTTTGTAGCAGGGGGCGGGAGTTGTTTCGTGAGGTTCGCTCTACCTGGACATCGATATCGACATCAAGAAAAACAACCACCCCGCGGTTTCTAAGTCTCTCACGATTGGTTTCACGCAGCACTGCACCACCGCCGGTACCGAGCACGATATTCTCCTTGAGAGTAAGGAAGTCGATCATGCGTTCCTCACGGCAGCGGAAGCCTTGTTCGCCTTCAAAATCGAAGATAGTCGGAATATCGACACCGCAGGTTGATTCTATTTCGCGATCACTGTCGAAAAATGACTGGCCGAGGCGCCGCGCGAGCTGTCTGCCCACGGTGGTTTTTCCAGCGCCCATCGGGCCTATCAAAAAAATGCTCGCCATACAGAGTTGCGAGTGTCGACACATCTGTCGAACACATCGGCTATGGAATGTATATGACTTTACAGTACCACGCCGAGTCAAAACTCGCTATGTGTATCCGCGGCAATTGGTGGTAGTTGCAGGCAAAAAAACCGCGGCAAGCCGCGGTTTTTTCAAATCCCTGTGTGGGGTTTGTTTACTGACTCAGACCGTCAGTGTCTTTTACGATCTTTGGAGTAACAAAAACCAGCAGTTCGGTTTTGTCATCTTCGCCAATATTGCGCTGGAACAATTTACCAACCAGTGGAAGATCACCAAAGAATGGTACTTGCTCGCGCTGCTCAATAACTGACTGCTCGTAGATACCACCGAGCACGACTGTCTCACCATTGGATACCAGTACCTGCGTATTAACTTCGCGGGTATCAATGCTTGGTATGCCGCCGAAAACTTCACCAACAGTATCTTTGTTGACAGTCAGATCAATGATGATGCGCTCGTCAGGTGTTATTTGTGGTCTTACTTTAAGGGCAAGTACCGCTTTTCGGAATGATGTGGTTGTGCCACCGTTTCCAGACTCCTGAGCGAATGGAATTTCAACACCCTGTTCGATGTACGCTTCGTGCTGGTTGGCAGTAATCACGCGAGGTGTGGAGATAACTTCACCGCGACCTTCAGCTTGCATTGCAGACAATTCAAGTTCCAGCAGGGTGCCGAAAGGAAGTGTTGCGAATGCCAGCCCGATGCTGCCGGCCTGGTTGATAACAGGCAAGTTAACGTTGAAGCGATCAGCGCCTAGAGCGCCACCGGTGATGAGTGCGTTCGCAGCGTTTGAGCTACCTGACACTGAAGCACCTTCGCCATCATTCTGAGTGGTGTTACGAGTGATGCCGAAGCGTGTTCCAAACTCGCGGTTGAAATCGTCTGTGGCGATAACAATGCGTGATTCGATTAATACCTGTCTGACCGGAACGTCCAGTCTTGTAACCAGTGAACGTACTTTGCCCAGTACCTCCGCTGTGTCGTTAACAAGTAATGTGTTTGTACGATCATCGATAGTTACGTTACCGCGCTCTGTGAGTAGTCCACCTGTTTCTGATTTAAGAATGGCAGCTACATCGTTTGCTTTGGCGTAGTTTACCTGTACAAACTCTGTACGTAGTGGCTCCAGTGCAATAGCCTGTTGTGCCGCTTCACGCTCGGCAGCTTCCTGTGCTGCGATTTCAGTAGCAGGGGCTACCATGATGACATTGCCGGATTCTCTTTTGTCCAGGCCTTTAGTGCGCAGGATGATGTCCAGTGCCTGATCCCATGGAACATTCTTTAATCGAAGTGTCAGTTTGCCGCCTACAGTGTCACTGACAACAATGTTCATGTCAGTGAAGTCTGCGAGTAACTGCAATACTGAGCGAATTTCAATGTCCTGGAAATTCAAAGACAGTTCTTCGCCATCGTAAGTTACCGGCTTTGGTGCAAAGGTCGGTTGGTTAAACGCATCCGTTGTTCGTCTGGAATAATCCACACCGCGATCACTACCTGATGGGTAACTAACGTCCCTCGTACTAGGTGTTCGCGGGACAGGAGCAACTGTAGGTGAGCGAGTTGGTGCGGCTTCAACATACTCTTCTATTGGTGCACCGGTTTCGACTTTAAAAGATTCCTGATCAATTGGCATTACAGGAGCTTCGGTGCCGGATGTTTCCTCGTCGGCTTTGTAGTCGAGTGGTAAGCTGGTAGGTAGTTCTACCACCAGGCCATCGTCAACCAGGCCCTGATCATCAGTTTCCAGTAATTCAGTCTCAGCAAGCGGTAGCAAGTCTGCTTCTGACACTTCTCCGCTGGTAGTTTGCAGTAGCTCGCCGTCCGGGACTTCAGTAAGAAGTACATCGGATCCGAGAAATTCTCTCGCGTCTTCGATAGTGCTTTCGAAAGTCCCGTCGGCGTCTGTGTCACCGTCTCCGTCGAGAGTCACGAGCAGGCGATCACCATCAATTGTTGTCTCGTAGCCGGTCATTTCACCAAGCTTTAAAACAACACGAGTTCTATCAGAGGTTTCGACTATGCTGACACTTTCAAGATTGCCAACACCTACCGGAACAACTCGTTTGTCGAGAGCGTTGGTGGTGTCCATCAGGTCGATTGCGATTCTGGCAGGGTTGTCGATTTTGAAACTCTGCGTATCACTTGCCGGATCACTGAGTTTAAAAGCAATCTGCTGTTGGTTGCCCGGCAGAGTGGTGTAGCTCAGATGATCAAGCGTACCCGCCAGAGTGTATTGAGCGGCCAGTGCCTGAGCACCGATTGCAATAGCCAGCAACCGCAGCTTGCCCGGGAGTGATACCCGGGAAGTACCACCGTTGTTTGGTGTGCCGCAGATTGTTGGATAATTCACCGTTTTTCTCCGTTGTATCGTCTTGTTCTTTGTTCTTAGCTGAGTAGGGTTAGCCATCAGTTATCTCCAGTATCCAGTTTCAGCTGTGCCGTGCGCTGTATCCAGCCGCTGATGCCATCAGGTATTAACTCAACCAAGTTAATTTCATTTTCAGATATGCGTGTGATTTTGCCGTGGTTCTGACCGGCATAGTTGCCTGGCTGAACCCGATGTATTGTGCCTTCCTTATCCTGTACCAATGCCCAGCTTGATTCTCGTTGCTTGAGGATGCCAACCATTTTTAAGGAATCTAACGGGTATCCTTCAAGTACTTCACGACGACGGCTTTCGCTTGGCCGTGGGCCTCCGGTGCTGGCAGCGACAACAGTTGTAGCTGCGTCGTTGTTAGTTTGCTTGGGTTTGAAAGGATCGCGTAAGCCGGACTCTGCATATGCCACAGTTTCATACTCTATGAAAGGTGGCAGCGGATCTACTCGTCCCTGATGCTTTTGCTTTGTCTCGGCGACAAACTGTTCAAGGTCCTGCATTCCACCATCGCAACCAGCAAGTAGTGCTGTCGCGATCGCGGCCAGTAAAACCGTCCTGGCTTTAGCGATCAGTGGTGTGGTTATACTTGTTTTCATTATGTTAGGCCTCATCATCATCGAGATAGCGATAAGTGGTGGCGGTTAGATCCATTTCCAGTTTTTGCGCGGCTTCATCACTCTCAGTGCTTCCATCAACAGGATTGATGTTGATGTTATGCAGCGTGACAATTCGCGGCAGTGCCGCCAGTCCGCTGACAAAGTTGCCAAACTGGTGGTAGTTGCCGGTGACCTTTATCTGAATTGGATACTCAACATAAAACTCACGAGCGATTTCATTTTTGGGTTTGAAAAATTCGACTTCCAGACCGGCTGCAACACTTGTTTGGGACAGATCTATCAGCAGGCTTTCAATGTCTGTCTTGTTCGGCAGTTGACGCAACATGACATTAAAAGTGCGTTTCATTTCACTGAGCTGCTCAATGTATGCTTCGCGGTTTGCCGCTTTCGCCTGAGTTTTATCAAACGATTGCTTAAGCACTTCTTCCTGCGCTGCGACTTGATCGAGCTCGAGAAACTTTGGCTTAATAAGAAACCAGATACCGGCACCGATGATGGCGGCGAGAGCTAACGCCAGAATAAAGATCCGTGCCGCGAGCGGTGCGGTTCCAATCTTCTTGAGGTCGCTAGCATCAAGACCCTGCAGGTCTTCAAAAGCTTGTCCAATATTCACGTCTGGCCCCTTAAATTACTGTTCTTCGTCAGCTTTCGCGACAGATTGCGATAGGCGCAATTTGAAGGAACTGATGCCGTTTTCGCTGTTTTGCGAGTTGATTAACTCCAGACCGGGTTGTTTAAACCAGTCAGAAGCACCCAGGTTACGCATCAGTGTTGAGACGCGTGCGTTAGAGTCGGCCTTGCCTTCGAATGCGAGGACGTCATTTTTTTGTTCCATCGATTTTAGGAATACGCCGTCAGGTACACGCTCGGCAAGTTCCTGGAATGTATGCACTACCTGTGGACGTCTGGCCTGGAGTTCCTGAATAATGTCCATACGAGCCAGCAGGTTTGCTTTTGTCGATTCCAGTTCTTCGATCTCTTTCAGATCTTTCTTCAGGTTATCGATCTCAGTTTGCAGGTATTGGTTACGAGCTTCCTGATGGCTGATCTTACCGTTGGCGTAGTGCATACCGCCGTAGACCAGTCCAGCTCCAACAATTGCGGTGAACAAAGCACTCATGCCAAATTGTTTGGCTTTTTCTGCACGCTGTTCTTCGCGCCAGGGTAGTAGATTAATTTTCGCCATCAGTCGAATCCTCTGGTCGCCAACCCGCAGGCAATCAGCATCGCCGGACCGTCAGATTGGAGTCGTTGTTGTGCGACACCTGAGGCGCACTCGATGTTATGAAAAGGATCGGCCTTCGATGTTGGTGTGCCAATCTGGCTTTCGATCAACTCGCAGATGCCTGGTATCTCTGCACAACCGCCAGCCAACAGTATTTGGTCAACGAAGTCGTTTTTATCTGCAGAGAAGAAAAATTGCAGGAAGCGGTTTGCCTGTTGAACCATCTGATCCTTAAACGGGTTAAGAATTTCAGGCTCATAGTTGTCTGGTAATCCCCCGACACGCTTTACACGACCAGCGTCCTCGTAGGAAAGTCCGAAGCGACGCATGATTTCTTCAGTCAACTGTTTGCCGCCGAATGGCTGCTCACGTGTGTACACGAGTTTTTCTTCGCGCAACACGTTAAGGCTTGTCATCGTGGCACCAATATCGAGCACGGCAATTGTTTTGTCTGCCCAGTCGACATCAGTTTGATCTTTGATCAGCTTGCACGTATGTTCGATTGTGTAAGGTTCGATGTCCACGACTTTGGCGGTGAGACCACCGATTTCGCAGGCCGCAGTTCGCTCCTCCACGTTTTCGCTGCGTGATGCAACGATCAAGATGTCATCTGATCCCGGCTCTTCCTCTGAAGGACCGATTATCTGATGATCGAGATTCACTTCGTCCAGCGAGTAAGGTATGTACTGATCGGCTTCGAGCTGGATCTGCGCTTCGAGTTCGCTATCCTTCAGACCGGCCGGCATCTGAATTACCTTAGTAATAACCATTGCACTAGGCACGGCGACTGCGGCGAATTTGCGTTTTGAACCGGATTTCTTCACGGCGCGCTTTATTGCTTCGCCGACCGCTTCAACGTCCTGCAAGCTCTTGTCGTTCATGGCGTTCGCTGGCAATGGTTCCACCGCGTAGCTCTCGACCTTGTAAGCCGTCTTGGACTTACTGAGCTCCAGGAGCTTGACCGATGTGGAGCTGATGTCCAGACCGATCAGATTCGATTGTTTATTTCCGAAATTCATAATACTGGCGTGCACCCAGGCTGTTTATGCTCAAGTAATGATCAATTACAAATTTGACTGTCATACTGATAGCAAACTTGTTCTTAATTTTTAGTAAGTTGCAATCGTTTCCGCAGAAGCGGTGCTACAACTGTCATAATGCTGGTGCAAAAGACACTCCAAGTTTTTATGGCGTGTTCACCAAAAGCGTTAAAAAGTCCACAAATGGTGAGATAATCAACACACACTGATGTCTATAACCCTCAAATTCTTCCTCGCTTGCGCGACAATTGACAGCTACGACGGCTGCTGGAGAGCTCCACTTTGATCGGGCGACTACTTAAACTAATTTTTGGTCTGGCGCTGCTGGGCGTGGTTGGCGTCGGCATAGCCGGTGTCGTGATCTACAAACAGCTGGAACCGAATCTGCCGAATATCGATGCACTCAAGAATGTCGAGTTGCACGTACCACTATTGGTCTACTCCAGCGATGGCAAATTGCTTGCCGAATTCGGTGAAAAACGGCGCGAACAGCTGCTTATAGAAGATACGCCACAGGTTTTGATCGATGCTGTTTTGTCATCAGAAGATGACCGCTTTTACGAGCACCCGGGTGTTGATTACCAGGGATTACTGCGTGCCGGTATCAATTTGATAAAGACTGGTAAGAAAGGGCAGGGTGGCAGCACGATCACTATGCAGGTTGCACGGAACATCTACCTGTCACCTGAGAAAACCTATTTAAGAAAAGTAAACGAGATTTTACTGGCGCTTAAAATCGAGCGGCAGATCAGCAAGGCGTCCATTCTTGAGCTTTATATGAATATTCCTTATCTCGGCAATCGTGCATACGGAGTGGCAT
>CAZYRP010000008.1:0-52861 GCA_964649465.1 uncultured Granulosicoccaceae bacterium
CACGGCTTGCTGAGGTAACCGTTGGGGATCCGGAGCTTGATGACACTGATATGGGTCCGCTGGTGTCACTGGCTCAGAGGCAGGACGTCGCAGATAAGTCCGCATTGATTGGCACTGAAGCGAAGCTACTTTGTGGCGAACAGCCGTTGCAACTCAATGGTGCAGACGAGAAAAAAGGTGCGTTTGTTTCGCCAAGAATTTACTCATGTAAAAACCCGGATTCTGCCTGTCATATACATACGACGGAGGCGTTTGGCCCGGTGGCAACGTTAATATCTTATAGGGATGCCACTCATGTAGCTGACTTGCTAAATCGTGGTGGCGGCAGCCTGGTTGCATCAGTGGTTACTGAAGATGCAAATTTTGCGCGTGATCTTGCATTGGCCTCTGCGGCATTTCACGGGCGTTTGTACTTTAATAACAATAAATCCATGCAGGAGGCGACAGGCCACGGATCGCCATTACCGCATATGACGCATGGTGGGCCTGGCAGAGCCGGTGGTGGTGAGGAGTTAGGCGGTATCAGGGCGGTGAAACATTATATGCAGCGGACATCGGTTCAGGGTGGTCCTGAAATTCTGGCTGGTATCTGCAATCAGTATTTTGTTGGAGCACCGCAACCGCAAACAGATGTTCATCCGTTCAGGAAAACCTTTCATGAATTGATGATCGGAGAAACTATCAAAGCCGGCCCGAGAAAAATATCAATCGAAGATATCGAAAAGTTTGCTGAATTTACCGGCGATACTTTTTATGCACACATGGATGAAGAAGCAGCCAAAGCGAACCCGTTCTTTCCAGGCAGGGTGGCGCACGGCTATTTGCTTTTATCCTTTGCTGCAGGGATGTTTGTTGATCCGGATCCCGGGCCTGTGCTTGCCAACACCGGTCTTGATAAATTGAGTTTTCAAAAACCGGTGGTTGCCGGTGACAGTCTTTCTGTCACCCTGACTGTGAAAAGCCGCAAGCTTCGTAATGCCGGTTATGGTGAGGTTCGCTGGCATGTTACATTGCTTAATCAAAATGCAGAGCAAGTGGCGACTTATGAATTGCATACAATGAATGCGACTTCTGCTGAAAGTGCCTGACTTAACTATCCAAAGCCGGTTTTTTAGATTCGTTTTTTGCTCCTTATGTTGCGCCGGCTATGCATAGAGATATCGTTAATCTTCTTCAGTCGCTGCAGGACGACAGCTCTCTGAAAGTATGGTCCTTAATTGTCACGTTTTTTGGTGATGCGGTTGTGGCGCGTGGTGGCAATGTATCTGCCAGAACCGTTCAAACAGTACTGGCTGCTATGGGGATAGGCGCGGGAGCAGTTCGAACTGCGTTTTCGCGGCTTGCGAGTGATCAATGGATTATTCGCCAGAAGATCGGTCGTGAGAGTTTTTATGAGTTAGCTGGTGATGGCTACCAACCTTTTAAAAGTGCATCAGTCAGAATTTATTCTCCGATGGAAACTCCGGAGGACTCTCCGAAACAGCTTGTGTGGACTGTTGCTGTAAAAAATCCTGCAACCAAAGCTAATGCATCTGCTGCAGCCAATTCGAATTCTGTTTTGCACCATGGTTTGCGAATAACCACAAACTGCTGGTTGTTCGATACACAGGAGCCTGACACAAGCGACAAGTTGCAGCGTGATGGATTTTTGTTAATAACCGGATGCTCCAATGCATTTCCAGGTTGGGTTACAGACAAGTTTCTACCGGATACGCTGGCACACGGCTATACATTACTTGAACAACGGTTCTCGTCAATAAAGCGCGTTGAAGATATCGATCCGTTGGAAAGCCTGGTATTGCGCTGCTTATTGATACACCAGTGGCGTAGATTGCTTCTGCGTAGTCATACACTGCCGGTAGAGTTATTACCAGATGACTGGCCTGAGAATCAATGCCGTGAATTTGTATCGAGTCTCTACCATAAGCTGTTGCCGGGTTCGGAAGCGTGGCTCGATGAACATGGCACTTGTGCGAATGGTGTGTTGCCCGAACCATTGGTAGACATTTACCTGCGCTTTACCGAGCAATTTAATAAAAAATACCAACTATAAAATACAGAGGATCAGCCATTGAAAGATGTGTACCTATGTGAAGGAACCCGATCGGCGATCGGCAGGTTTGGTGGAGCTTTGTCATCCGTGCGGCCGGACAATTTGTTAGCGGACATTCTATCTGCACTGGTCACGTCGGTTCCGGATCTGGACGTTACTGCAATTGATGATGTGATTATAGGTTGTGCAAATCAGGCCGGAGAAGATAACCGCAATGTCGGCCGTATGGCAGTATTGCTTGCAGGTCTGCCGGTGACGGTAACTGCCTGTACCGTCAACAGGCTTTGTGGTTCCGGCCTTGATGCGGTTGGTACCGCCGCACGCGCTATTGCATGTGGTGAGGCAGAGGTAATGATAGCTGGTGGTGTTGAAAGCATGAGTCGCGCTCCGTTTGTTATGCCCAAAGCGGAAGCAGCCTTCTCCAGAAAGGCGGAAATATATGACACAACTATCGGCTGGAGATTTGTTAACAGAACGCTAAAGGCGCAGTACGGTATCGACTCGATGCCGGAAACTGCGGAGAATGTTGCAGCGGACTTTAATATTTCACGCGATGATCAGGATGCCTTTGCATTGCGCTCACAGGAAAAAGCTGCTGTCGCTATATCCAGTGGGAGGTTAAGTAAAGAAATTACGCCCATTAGTGTTCCACAACGCAAAGGAGAAGCGGTCGACTTTGATGCTGATGAGCATCCGCGTAAAACCACACTGGATAAACTGGGGTCTTTGGGGACACCCTTTAAGGAAGGGGGTTGTATAACAGCTGGAAACGCATCTGGTGTCAATGATGGAGCCGCGGCAATAATAGTTGCCTCTGGCGAGGCTGTTAAAAAATACAATCTAAAGCCGATGGCACGGTTTGTCGGTATGGCGACAGCCGGTGTGGAGCCACGCATAATGGGAATAGGGCCGGCACCCGCAACTGAAAAGTTACTCGCCAGACTGGGTCTGACTATCAAAGACATCGATGTTATCGAGCTTAATGAAGCATTTGCAGCCCAGGGGCTTGCGGTTACACGTGAGCTGGGATTGTCAGATGATGACAATCGTATCAATCCTAATGGTGGCGCGATAGCGCTGGGTCATCCGTTGGGTATGTCTGGTGCAAGGCTCGCCTTAACTGCCGCTGTTGAGCTGCAGCAAAAACAACAGCATCGTGCGTTGTGTACTATGTGCATCGGTGTTGGACAGGGTATAGCGCTGGTAATGGAGCGCGCCTAGGACCTTGTTAATCGGGCGCTCGTATTTGTTTAACGGTTGGTGTTTGTGATTGACGGTTTTTTATTAAAAAAGCTACTGTCCATTTTTGTACACTTTGTTCCGGGTGTGCCGTTTTTGCTGCTGTGTAGTCTGTTATTGCGTCGCTGGATGCCACGTGCGAGTATCTTTTTGTCATTGTTTTTCTGTTTGATTCTATTGGCCGGATCATTTCCTTCGGTAACCAATAGCATTGTGCTGCGACTTGAAAGCCAGTTTCCGGTATTGCAGCAGGTGCCGGAAGACACAGGGCTTATTTTGGTTCTTGGCCATGGTCATATTATCTCTGAAGGCAAGCCCGTTAATTCGCTACTGAGTCCGACTGCGCTGGCAAGGCTTACCGAAGGTGTACGTTTATGGAAGAAAAAATATGCTGAAACCCCAGAGATTAAACTGGCTCTGAGTGGTGCTCCTGCTGTGTCTGGTTCGGCAAGCCATGCGCAAATGATGTCCAGAATGGCTTTGCTGCTTGGTGTGCCTGAGAATAATATTGTACGGTTCGAAACAACGCGGGATACAGAGCATGAAATTAGTAATGCAGTAGGCTGGCTGGTATCGAATAATATGAAAGACAGACGTTTGGTGGTGGTTAGCACGGCAATGCATCTACCTCGTGCTTCGTTGCTGCTTGCGCAATATGACATCAGTTATGCCATGGCACCCACTGAGTTTACGGTATCGGAATCAGGCTGGAGGGCTCCTAACGTGTATTCGCTTTTGAGTCTTGATCGTGCAATTCATGAATGGGTTGGTATGGCCTGGTATCGGCTCAAATTTGCATTGCCCCGTAATTCGTGACTAATTTACTACTGTACGTTGTCACGGTTTTAATCTGGGGAACCACCTGGTATGTCATTAAATTTCAGTTGGGTCCCGTGCCGGAGAGTTGGTCAGTCGCGTGGCGTTTTTTTATTGCGGCGGCGTTTATGGCTTTGTGGCTTGGCGCGCGTGGCAGATTGGTGGATCTGCCGAAGGGCCGTAATCTGTTATTTGTTTGCGCTCAGGGTGTGATGTTGTTCTGTCTTAACTACTGGCTTTTTTATCTCATCTCAAACGATCTAACCACAGGTCTCGTGGCAATAATCTTCTCGCTGATCACTATCATGAATATAATCAATCAGCGCATGATCTTTAAGGTGCCTGTTAATGCGCGTGCATTAGTTGCCAGTCTGATTGGTATTACCGGCTTGGTGCTGGTTTTTTATCCTGAGTTTGCTGAGGTGCAATCCAGTAAAAAACTTGTTGTGGCAGTGGCACTGGGAGTGTTGGCCACCTGGTTTGCGTCTATTGGTAATGTTATTTCAGTGCGCAATACGAAGGCCGGCCTGCCTGTGATGCGAACCAACATGGTGGGCATGTTTGCCGGGGCCGTTTGCATGAGTGGTATTGCACTCATTAGTGGTGAACCAGCTTCGATTGAATTAACGGCAAGTTACCTTGGTGCTATGTTATATCTTGCAGTGTTCGGTTCAGTGGTTGCATTTGGTTGCTATCTGACGCTTATTCACAGGATCGGTGCAGATAAAGGCGCTTATGCGGGTGTGGCATTTCCGATTGTGGCGCTACTGATTAGTACATGGTTTGAGGATTATCGCTGGAGCCTGCCAGCTGCGGCTGGAGTTTTATTGATTGTGTTTGGCAATGTGCTGGCTTTATCGAGGCCACGCGACTGACCGGGTGGTGTATATTGCAGCCCTCTGGCCGCCATGACCTACATTCCTGCCTGGCGCTCTTCGCTGGTTAACGAGTTCCACCAGTCTGCATAGGGTGTCTCCGATGGATGTTGTCCGCTGTAGTCGGGCTCATCGTCTTCCCACCAAACAGGGCCTGCCTCACCGAGAGTAATCTTGGCGGTTAAAACAGCATCACTGTTCTTCGCCATTCTCGCCTGCATGAGTTGCTTGACGGCTTTTCGTCTTGTTGAGTCGTCGAGAGCCGGGTTAGTGCAGCGCTTGAGAATTCCCTTTGCAACGAGGTAGCGTGCGTCGTTGGTGTGAGGACGATCTTTTCTAGCCATAATTAGATATTTCTATTTAATGTTAATCAAAAGCAATCATCGATGTTTAAACTTCGTGCTTTGGAAATTTCGGAATCACAAACTCGATTAGCTCATCGAGTACTTCAGATACAGGCCTGCTTGAAAATCTGATATTAAAAGTCACGTGATTGACCCCGATATCACGCAGTTGCTCAAGGTGTGCAATAAGGTTATTTCTGCCAAACCGGTAGCCAAGATGTATTGGTCTGGCAGGTGCATCCGGATCTTCCGTCAGATCAATATAAAGCGATTGTGAGAATGGCTTCCAGTTTTGCGCACTTTCCCGTAGCGCTGTTCGCCATTGCTCAAGAACTAATTTTTGATGGCTAATCTGTCTGGGATACATGAGCCAGCCAGCGGCATGCTCTGCAATCCACTCTATTGATTGTCTGCTATTACCGGTAACAAACAAGGGCAGATCACCTGCATGGCTCTTTGGCAGCAGGTCTACTTTGCGGGATTGCACCGATTGTTGATTGTTCCAGTTCTCAGGCTTATGTGAAGTGGCTTGAATTAGTGCAAAAGTATCGCGAAATGATTGATCGCGAGATTCAAAAGGTACGTCATACACCGAGTATTCTACTGGCCGATCACCGGATGCCACACCGAGTATCAGGCGACCGTTCGATAACTGATCAACCGACGTTGCGGCTTTTGCCAGATCTATTGGTTTACGCAGAGGCAGGATGATAGATCCCGTTCCCAAAGCAATGCATTTGGTGTGTGCTGCCACGTAGCCGAGCCAGACCCACGGATCATACATCTGTCCTGCATCGCCGAAAGAAGGATCCAGCAGTGGTACATCGCGACACCAAACGGCTGCAAAGCCACCGCTTTCTGCATGTTGAATTAATTCGATTTGGTTCAGCATCGAAGGCACCGGGCTTTGATACGCTTCAATCGGCACACCAATGCCTAATGTCAGTTGATTTTCTTTGTATACGGAATGAAAGCCTTTTCCGAATATTTTTTTACTCACACGACTTACTCAGTAGGGATGTAATCAGCTTGGTTGTGATCGGAGTCAGGATTTTCAGATAGTATATTGGAAGTTATTGGCGGACATTAACAGGTTGAGACGCCGGGTTTATTGAAACATTGAGTTCATAGAGGAAGTTTATTGAACCATGGAACGCTCCATTAAAAGAAAAAAGTTCAGATAATATCCCGGTAACAGATATTTTACTTCTTGTTGGGTGGGCCTTGTTGTCGGGCATCTCGGTGCAGGACACGCTTGTATCTTATGTCATAAGATAATCGTATGTTTCGGTGCCCGTTCAGATATTTGGTGTGGATATTGCTGCCGGAATATTGCAACTCAAATTTGCTGTAAATAGGAATGAGTTGTCTCAGCACGAAATTAGTGTTTTTGCTCGATCATCTTGCCACAAGGTGTGAGTGTCTATGAGGTTTCCAGGAGTTTTACAGTTGCTGAAGTGTCAACCACTTAATCGATCTTCGCGTCACGGTTTTAACATCTTGCCGATGAGCGTATCCAGCCCACTTTCTATGTGGTTGGATTGCCGACATATATTTTCTGATTCCACTGGCAATTCACGCAGCCCGCGAAATATACCTTTCGCGCTCGATACATCTCTGGCGATGCAATGGCCGGATTGCACTAATAAATCTCCCGGGACATCCAGTGTGGATGGAACTTCGTTCGATGGCCTGCGGCTTATTGAATGTATGGCTCTCACGTTCACCGGAATTTTAAACACAATGGAGAAAATGAACGCTGGTGTTAAGTGATTCAATAACCTGAGGAGTAGCGCGAGCACCACCTATCGGGTTTTTGATGCAGCAATAATTTTAGCAATGGACTGATAAATATCGATTAAAAATTATGAAGAGCGCGCCTCTTTAGTTTGTCAATGACGGACATACAAATTACGTGGACTCTGTTGGTAAGCAGATCTACCCATGTCTGGATTCCCCATCCGGACAGATATTTGGTGCAACACTTGCTGTGGTACTGGCATAACTTGGTTCCGCTTGTACCGAAAAGAGTTATCTCAACGCGATGCCTGTATTTTCGCTCACTTGCGTGTGCCTGTTGGCGTGCGTTTTTCAAAAGGCCCAGCCGACTTGAGATTTTACCAGATGCCTCACATTCATTTTGTCAAACGTCCCGTTCGTCAATTTTTCAATGCCTGCCTTATCAGTATCTTTTGTCTGCACCCGGTATGGGCAGATGATACGGAAATATTTTTTGGCCCGGTTTCCGGTTCAGATGCTCAACCCAATATTGTTTTCCTGCTGGACGCGTCGGCATCCATGGACTTCTATGATTGCGCTAATGGGAAACGTCAGTTTAACCCCTGTAACGATGACAGTGAATTTGGTGATCAGACACGTCTTGATCGCATGAATGCTGCGCTGACACAAATATTAAACGCCGTCGAAAAAGTTAATATTGGCGTGATGCGATTCAGTAACAGGGAAAGCGGATCCAGAGTAATTTATCCCGTGCGCGATGTTGAGCAGGATCTATGCGACGGCATTCCCTGTCACGATAACTCTGACTATGCTGGAGCGAAATCCACGGTAAGACAAGAACTGATGATTGATGTATCGACCAGTATGGTCATGCAATGGATAACACCGACGGTAGGTGGTCTTATAGAAGCTGCTCGTTACTACACGGGTGAGCCGGTGCTATACGGAAAACAACGCTGGTTGGGAGCGGGTGCTGCTCATAATAATGAACGGGGTGAACACTCCAGGGTATCTCACCCGGCTTCCTATACCGGGGGTGATCTTTATCGCGATCCTAATGGTTTGTGTACGGATGCAGATTTATCTGATCCCAGTTGCAGTAGCGAGAGAATTGATGGGTCGCCGGTATATATTTCACCGATTAAACATGAGTGCCAGGAAAATCACCTCATTGTGATTGCGGATGGTGCGTCTAATACTGACACCGAGGCATTTAATCGTGCGAAAACACTGACAGGTGGGAACGATACACGTTACTATGAAGCCGAGTCGACCGGAGATCTGGTTCAGGCGGTGCTTAATATTGTCAAATCGATTGATTCTACGGACTCGACCTTAGTCGCTCCGGGAGCAGCTATAGATCAGTTTTCCAGACTCTCCCACCGGGAGGAATTATATCTATCGTTGTTTAAACCGAGCAGTTCTCCAGGCTGGCAGGGTAATCTTAAGCGTTACGCTTTATCTGGAGACCAGCTGATTGATGCGAACAAGAATCCAGCAGTGGGTGCTGACGGCGCGTTTCTAAAAAGTTCGCAAAGCTATTGGACAGGTTACGAAGATGGCGCTGATATAGCCATAGGTGGAGCAGCTGCTAAAATTGATCACGCTACTCGTACAGCGGTTACTTACACGGGTACTCAGGCGGCCCTTTTCCATGAGGACAATGAGCTATCCTCAGACAATGATATGTTGAATCTATTCCTGGAGGGTGATGCAGTGAATGTCGCCCCTCTGGGAACAGCAAGTCAGTCGAGCATATCTCACAACGGGTTCGCTAGCCGCGGAAAAGACAACAACACCAATGGCAACTGGAACGGGGGATCAGTAACGCACACCAACGGTAATTCTCCATTATTGCCCTGGTGGCAATTAACGCTAGCCAGCCAGACAAACATTGAGCGGATAGTACTTCACAACCGCATCAACTGCTGTCTCGACAGACTGAATAATGTTCATGTGTTTGTTTCTAAGACGCCATTTGGTAATGCGACGCTTGAAGAACTGATAGCAGATTCGAGTGTTTCGCATCAATATCTCGACGGCGTGCAAGGCGCTACTACAGAATTGACATTTAACACGACTGGACAATACGTTCGTGTGCAGCTGGCGCAAACGGGTATTTTGTCACTGGCAGAGGTTCAGGTATTTGGCCAGGAAGCAGCTTTGCTTGCAGAGAAAGAGAATTTAATAGACTGGATTCGCGGCAAGGATGTTAAAGATGAAAATAACAATCAAAGCACCACTGACAACAGAATGCATATGGGTGATCCGTTGCATTCAACGTCGGTCACCGTAAACTATGGTGGTGATGCAAAAGATCCTGACTCAGTTGTTTTTGTTGGTACCAATGAAGGGTATCTGCATGCGATCAGTTCAAGAACCGGTACAGAAGAATTTGCGTTCATGCCGGAACCACTGATGGCTAACATTGAGACGCTGTACAACAATAACCCCAGAGACGATAAAGTCTATGGCATGGACGGAGATCTGACATTATGGGTCAAAGATGTTAACGGCAATGGGATAGTAGATGCCGGTGTTGATAGCGGTGAGCATGCCTACCTCTACGCTGGTATGCGCCGCGGTGGCGAGAAATACTACGCGCTGAATGTTACCGATAGAGACAACCCGCAATTCCTGTTCAGTATTCCGGAAGTCGCACCGGCAGCGTTTGCAGAGTTGGGTCAAAGCCGGTCCTGTCAAAGATGCTGGTAAGTGCAGGCAATGTACGTGATGTATTGATATTTGCCGGTGGCTATGATGAATCTCAGGACGACAAAGCGACCAGGTCGCCAGATACAAAAGGGCGAGCTATTTATATAGTTGATGCGATAAACGGCTCCGTGATTTGGAGTGGTCAGCCGACGGCTGCAGCCGGTGGTTCGACCAAAGCGTTTGCAGACATGCAATACAGCATTCCCTCTGATGTTACGATCATTGAGAACGAGGGGTTGGTGTCACAAATCTATGTAGGTGATATGGGTGGGCAGCTGTGGCGTTTTGATGTACCGAATACAAACAAAACAGGTGCTGACCTGGTTACAGGTGGTGTAGTAGCTGTGCTTAGCGGCAATACGCCGGCAACGGCCCGACGGTTTTTCCATGCGCCGGATCTGGTGTTGTCAAAATTCAAAGGAAAAACGGTATTGAATATTGGAATTGGGTCAGGCTATCGAGCGCATCCAAAGGACACGGTAATTGACGACAATTTCTACCAAATACGCTACCCGTTTAAAGCCTCAGGAAATTACGGTTTGGCGCAGGACACGGCTAAAACAATCTTTGCTCCGATAGACGTAGACGATCTGTACGACACTACCGAGAATTTAATCGGCGAGGGTGATGCGGATGAAATTGCTGCGGAACAGGCAGACCTGGAAAGTAGTGAAGGATGGTTTATAAACATGGAAAGGGGAGGTGAGAAAATACTGGGCTCTTCAACGACGTTACAAAACGTAGTTAGGTTCATAAGCTATGTGCCCGGTTCACAGGGTGCAGGAGTTTGTGGTGCTGATATAGGTCAGAGTTATTACTGGACAGTGAACCTGGCGGACGGTACCCCGTATGGCGATTCACACGAAGATGACGATGAAGATAGTACCTTAGTTAAAGCAGATAGATGGAAAGATATCCCGGGTAAAGGTTTGGCACCGCCGGTAAAGACACTATTTGTAGATACGGCAGATGGAGTAACTCCGACGAACGTATCAGGTATAAACGTACTGGATCAATCGAATCAGGTTGATGTTACCAAAAGATGGTATTGGGCAGAAACACCCGAGTAAAATGTGCTTCAGTTAAGTAAAGCTTATTCACGGTGTGCCAGCACAGAAGCTGGCACACTCTGATTTGTGGAGATGTGGTTGCCTGACATCGCTGCTTTAGGTTAAACCAATGCCAATCATGGGTTCCGCATTGATTGAATTTTCAACCACTCACTGTGCACCAGGTGGTTTTATTGATGGTTTGTGCTCAGTTTGCTGAATGCTGATAAGTGTTAAACAGGGTGTTCCTTAGCTGCCACCGTAATATGAAATTCCAAACAGAATGACTGGCGCTGTTGTGGGCAGGGCCGCAACAACCATCAAGCTAAAACTACTTTCCAACCCCGACTTTAGAAAATACAACACTGCACCATAACACTGGTCGCATCGGGTCAGCCCTGTGGTGTGACACTGTCGTTAGATAGACACGATCTGGTGTGGGTATTGCTGTATCCGGAATGAAAATACCTTGTTCTATTCACAAGGAAAATGTGTTAACTCGATGCGGTATTTGTAATTCGCTCACGGAACAGAGCATCTATGAGTGCGCGTTTAGAAAGTCTAACTAATAGTGAGATTTTACCTAATGCTGATTGTTCGGTTTTTCCGGCGACATTGTCGTCAAATTTGCAACGCCTGCCTGATTAGTGTGTTTTGCCTGCATCCCGTGTGGGCAGATGATACTGAAATATTTTTTAGACCGATCGGTGCTGAGGCATCGCAGCCCAACATTCTTTTTGTACTGGATAATTCGGGTTCGATGAATTCGCTGGACGAGGGGCCTTTAACCCGCGTGCAGCGTATGAACGCCGCGATGGCGGCGTTAATAAACAGCGTCAGCAATGTAAACATTGGCGTTATGAGATTCAGCCACACTGACAATGGTGGGCGAATAATTTATCCGGTATCTAATATTGAGCAGCCATTGTGCGACGGAGTGCCGTGTACCAATGCTGCAGAATTTGACGGAACAGTAACATCTACCAGGCAAGCACTGATTGATTCCATTAATGAAATGGTCATGGACGGTGGCACACCTACAGTGGGTGCTCTGATTGAGGCTTCGCGATACTTCAAAGGGCATGGGCTTTTATTCGGTAACAGACGTCTGCTTTATGCTGATAATGCCAACGGACACCTCTCACGTGTATCGCACCCGGATTCTTATACGGGTGGTGAACTGAATCAACCAGACGGCTGCACACCCGCCGATTTATCGGATCCGAATTGCGTTGGTGAGGTAATTGATGGGAGTCCAATTTATAAATCGCCAATTACGAATGAATGTCAGGAGAACCACATCGTATTGGTGTCTGATGGTATTCCCAGTTTGGAATGGAATGGTCGCAATATCGGTCGAATAATATCGGGTGTCCCAAGCTGCGTAGATGCCTTCCCGGGTTTTGATAACGGCCGGTGTGGTGCGGAAATGGCCGCGCACCTGTTTAACACTGATATGCGAGCCGATATACCAGGTTCAAATGTTATTACGCATACCGTCGGTTTTGAACTGGACTCACCGTGGCTTGAATCTATTGCCGAAGCTGCGTCCGACCCTTCAGACGCAGATGCACCAAGAGGCACCTATACCACAGCGGAAACATCTAACGATTTGGTCGAAGCATTCTCGGATATATTTGAGAGTATTGATTCGGGAGCTACTTTTGTAGCACCGGGTATAACAATCGATCAGTTTTCCAGGCTCTCGCACCGCGAAGATGTGTATCTCTCTCTGTTTAAACCGAGTAATTTTCCCGGATGGCAGGGTAATCTTAAGGGCTATACTCTGAAAGGGGCGAAGTTTCTTGGTGAAGACGGGTTGCCTGCGGTAGATGTTGCTACAGGGCAGTTTATTGCCGACTCCCAAAGCTATTGGTCGGATGGGGTAGCAGATGGTCTGGACATTACCCTTGGGGGTGCTGCTGCAAGGCTTGATCACAACAATCGCAAAGCTGTGACATATACCGGTACGATTAACAAGAACCTTTTCCACGACGATAACAAACTGGATCCTTTAAATACCTTAGTTCAAATCAATACCACGACGGGCGGCGGTACAGCAGTGAATGTCGCACCGCAGGGAACAGCCAGCCAGTCAACTACCTCTCATAGCGGCGCTCCAGGGCGTGCAATAGACGGTAATACGTCTGGTGTTTACAATAATGCATCTGTAACCCATACAGATGGTGGATCGCCGGATCTCCCGTGGTGGGAAGTTGAACTATCGGACGAGGTTTTAGTAGACAGGGTAGTGTTGTATAACCGCACAGACGGCTGTTGCGATCACAGGCTGAATAATGTCCACGTGTTTGTTTCCGACACGCCATTTGGCAATGCAACGCTTGCAGAGCTGACGGCACAAACTGGAATCTGGCATCAGTACATAGCTGGCCAACCAAGCACGGTGACTGAGCTACCTGTGGCTGAAAGAGGGAAATATGTCCGAGTGCAGCTTGCTCAGCCAGGTGCGTTGTCGCTTGCAGAAGTAGAGGTGTTTGGTTCTGAAACCACTGACCCGTTAGTCAGAGCGGATCTTCTAAACTGGATTCGCGGCATGGACGTCAAGGATGCAAACGGCGATCAGAGTACTACTGACAACAGAGGCCACATGGGTGATCCGCTACATTCAACATCTGTAACTGTTACTTATGGTGGTGATGCGGCCGACCCTGATTCTGTGGTTTTTGTGGGCACCAATGAAGGTTATCTGCATGCCATCAGCAGTAGAACCGGTGAGGAAGAATTTGCCTTTATGCCGGAAGTACTGTTCGAAAATATTGAAACTCTGTTCGACAACAACAGTTTTGAAGATAAAGTCTACGGCATGGATGGGGATCTGACGCTATGGGCCAATGACACGAACAACAACGGACTTATAGACGCAAATACTGAAGATCGCGCCTATCTCTATGCAGGTATGCGTCGTGGTGGTGAGCAATACTATGCACTTAACATCACTGATAGAGCGAGTCCGGAATTCATGTTCAGCATCCCGGAAAGTGATCCTGCGGCGTTTGCCGAATTGGGACAAACATGGTCAAAGCCATTGAAGAAAAAAGTTAAGGTGGCGGCAGATGATGTGAGAGATGTGCTGATTTTTGCCGGCGGTTATGACGAGTCTCAGGACGATAAAGCAACACGGTTACCCGACACAAAAGGTCGAGCTATTTACATTGTGGATGCGCTCACCGGCAAAGTGCTGTGGAGTGGTCAGCCAACGGCTAATGCGCTGCTGTCGACCAAAGTGTTTCCGGATATGAAATACAGTATCCCGTCAGACCTGGTAGTTCTGGAACAAGACGGTTTGGCGTCACAAATTTACGTTGGTGACATGGGTGGTCAGATTTGGCGTTTTGATATTAAAAACGATGGCAGTACGGGATCTGATCTTGTTGATGGTGGTGTTATTGCCGATTTAGGCGCAGACAACAGCCCTGCAGGTACGCGTCGCTTCTACCATGCTCCCGATTTGGTGTTGTCCAAATTCGAAGGAAAAACTGTTATAAACATCGGAATTGGATCAGGTTACCGTGCCCACCCTTTAAACACACAGATCGTAGACAACTTCTATCTTATTCGTTATCCGTTTAAGGCAACTGGCAATTATGGTCTTGATCAGGATGGTACCGGCCCGGGTACTACATTTCTGCCGATTGAAATGGATGATTTGTTTGACACCACTGATAACTTAATTGGCGAGGGCAATGAGACACAGATTTCCGACGCGCAGGATGAATTGCGTGATAAGACGGGTTGGTTTATTGAAATGGAAAGAAACGGTGAGAAAATTTTGGGCTCCGCTACTACGCTGAAAGACGTTATAAGGTTTATCAGCTACGTGCCCGGTGTAAATGATCTGGGGGCCTGCGTGCCGGATTTGGGTGAAAGTTTTTTCTACCGAGTCAGTCTGCTGGATGGTACTCCCGTCGGTGATCCTAACGATGATGGAACCAAGAAGTTGAAAAAAGAAGACCGGGATGAATCTGCTGGTGATGGTGCAAAGCCGTCGGCACAGGCAGTATTTGGGGAAGACGAGGACGATGGTTCCACAAATGCCACCTTTACATCTGGTGTTGATGTATTGGAGACGGTGGATGATTTGAATACCACCAGGAGGTGGTACTGGGCGGAAACCCCGGAATAGTTCCGGGTAACAGTATAGAAATCCTACCAGCTTAACAGGCTTAACCCCTGGTGTGGTCCAAGTGTGTCAGCCAGAGTGGCTGGCGTATCACACCTGATTTCGTATTCAGTTACGAATCACGTACTCCGCTACCATTGAATTTTCAATAACGTACTTTGCGTTCGGAAGATCGTTGAACCGTGTTCTTCGCCTTGCCTGCTCTAATGTGTGGTCATGGTCCAGCCATCGTTGAATCAGGCGCTCCTCAATTGTTTGAATTGGTGTATCCAGACCAATTGTGGTGTTGAAAACAGGATGTATTTCTTTCCATGGTTCTGTTTCACAGAGCAGGTAATTCCCCTCTACCAGGATAATCTGATCTTCCGGGTAAATTAGTCTCGCGCTGCTGCGAGCTAAATCGTTCTCGCGATCAAACACCGGGGCTGCCAGAGTTTCAACTTGATTTTGCAATCCGGTCAGCAGCAGATGCAGACCGGCAACATCGAATGTTTCCGGTGAACCTTTGCGTTCAAGAAGATCCAGTTTTTTCAGTATGTTGTTGTCGTAGTGAAATCCATCCATTGCTACCACAGAAACAGAGGTTTCTTTTGCAAGTGATTTTGCCAGCGAGTCTGTTAGCGTAGTTTTACCAGACGCAGGTGGTCCTGCGATTGCCACGAAATATCGCTGTGCGCCTGCCGATTTTTCGAGCAGGAGTTTTACCAGATCAGTTTCTTTCACAGCGCATCAACAGGGTTAGATAGCTTGCCGGTTAGCGGCCAGTTAGCGGCCAGTAAGCAGGCTATACAATGGTATTGAGATTAATTAGTGCATGTAACCATCGGACAGGCACACTGTCAATGTGCGGACTTTGTTATGGATTGTTGTCTCTATTGGATAATGCCGGGTAGCGGGTTTTGATAGACTACCCCTTTACCATAACAAATGTGGGTCAAGCGAATGGCAAATGTGGCACTGGTTACTGGTGGTGGATCCGGCATTGGGCGTATAAGTGCGTGTGCGCTCGCTAAAGCGGGTTTTACTGTTGTGGTGTGTGGAAGAAACCTCACTACACTGGAAGATACAGTTTCTATGGCTACAGAAAGTTCAATGACCGCAATAGCCTGTGATGTGACTGATCCGGATTCGGTAGATCACTTAATTGCTGAAATTGTTAGCTTGCATGGTCGATTGGACGTAGTGTTTAACAATGCCGGTACCAATGTGCCGCCGATGCCAATAGATGAGCTTACAGTTGATCAATGGCGACAGGTTATTGATGTAAATTTGCATGGTGCATTTCTTATTGCCCGTGCGGCTTTTGGTCAGATGCGAAAGCAGAGTCCGCAGGGTGGCAGAATTATAAACAACGGCTCAATTTCCGCGCATGTTCCGAGGCCTGGCTCGGTCCCGTACACGGTAAGCAAACATGCTATAAGCGGGTTAACTAAAACACTTGCGCTGGACGGTCGGCCGTTCAGCATAGCGTGCGGGCAAATAGATATTGGCAACGCTGCCTCTGCCATGACTGAACGCATGAGTGGTGGTGTACCCCAGGCAGACGGCAGCATTAAGCCTGAACCAACCATGGATGCACAGCACATTGCGGATGCCGTTGTTCAAATGGCATCTCTGCCATTGAGTGCGAATGTATTGTCGACAACTATTATGTCGACCAATATGCCGTTTGTTGGGCGCGGCTGATTTTTTTGTTGAATATTTAGTTCATGGAAAATGTACTTCTGCGATATGCCCTTGCATCTGATGTAGAAGATATTTCTCAGTGCGCTGCGGATGCGTACACTAAATACATTGAGCGTATGGGCAAGGTGCCAGCACCAATGGTGGCCGATTTTAAAGGCGCTGTTGCTGCAAAAAATGTGGTGATCGCCTGTATCGACAGTGGTTTGTTGGGCTATGTGGTTTTTTATCCATTGAAGAAATCAATGCATCTGGAAAATATCGCGGTGTTTCCGCGGTACGCAGGCTGTGGTATTGGGAGAAAATTAATAGACCGGGTGGAACAAACAGCCATGGCACTTAGCCTTGAAGTTGTAGAGCTATACACCAATGAGGCAATGACAGAAAATTTATCAATGTATCCGGCACTTGGGTATCGGGAGTATGATCGCCGCTGCGAAAACGGGTTTAATCGAGTTTACTTTCGTAAACGCATTGTCTAGTGCGGTGTATCTGGCAGTTCGCCTGAAATCTATAACTATCGGTTAGGTGAATTTTAGATTAGATATATTGTCATTGCTTTAAGAGTATAAGCGACTGCCTGATTATAACTGTGCTTCGCATGTGTGCTGTTATTTATGAAGGTGAGTTGCAATTGAAATCTGCAAAGGTATATTAAAAAGTGAAGTTTTTGCGGTGGTAGTTCAATGGAAGTACCCGGTTCGAAAAAAGCGAATGGTTCGACAGGCACGAATGGTTCGCTAATAACAACAGGCAGTAATACGCTCTTTCAGAATCTGGTGGTAGCGGGCTTGTTAAGTCACGATCAATATCAGATTGGTCTCATTCAATCAAAGCGGTCTGGTGACTCGCTCGATAAAACCCTGCTGCAACTCGGGTTTATCACTGAAACACTGCTTAATAAAGCAATAGTTGAAGGCGAACATAACACTGGTCGCAAAGTGCGAACTATCAGTTTAACTGGTTCATTGCCAGATCCTGAAGCGCTGTCGCTAATACCGCGTGATCTTGCTCGACGTTTTGGTGTTATTCCGGTGTCCCTCAGAAACCGGGTACTACTTTTGGCAACTACTGATCTTTATGATCTGCCTGCGCGGGATCAGCTGCAGTCGTTAATCGGCGGTGAGTTATCGCTGGAGCTGGTATTGGCTGGTGAGCGCGAGATTGCTGAATTGAGCGATCGATTTTATGGCTTTGAGTTATCTATTGACGGGATTCTGCATGAGATAGAAACCGGCGAAGTGGTAGATGATTCGGATGACCGAGGCACTGACTATCACCAGCCGGTGGTGCGCCTGGTTGATGCAATACTGAGTGATGCAGTAAAGCACAGAGCTTCAGACATTCATTTTGAGCCTGAGGCTGGCTTCATTCGCATTCGCTACCGGGTAGATGGTGTGATGCGACAGATCCGCAGCTTTCATAGTGACTATTGGGCAGCGATAGTTGTGCGTATAAAGGTACTGGCTGAGCTTAACATTGCAGAGTCACGTGCACCTCAGGACGGTCAGCTGTCGATGAACGTCTCAGGAGGAGATATCGAATTTCGCGTTTCATGTATGCCCACACTGTATGGTGAAAATGTTGTATTACGAGTGCTTGACAGACAAAAAGGTATAGTTTCCATAGAAAATCTGGGGCTCGAAGCAGAAACATTGAAGCAGTTAGATACGTCAATGAATCGACCGGAAGGGCTGATTCTTATAACCGGACCGACCGGCAGCGGGAAAACAACCACGCTCTACTCGATGCTAAATCACAAGAGTGATGAAAGTATTAATATCATGACGTTGGAGGATCCTGTTGAATACCCAATGGCACTACTTAGACAGACCAGTGTTAACGAACAGATCAAACTCGACTTCAGTAGTGGTATCAAATCTATTCTGAGACAAGACCCTGATGTAATACTGGTGGGTGAGATACGTGATAAAAGTGCTGCCGAAATGGTATTTCGGGCATCGATGACTGGTCATCAGGTGTACTCCACTCTGCATACAAATTCGGCCGTAGGCGCGATCTCAAGGTTAAGAGACCTGAGTGTCACGTCTGCTGTAATTGGCGCAAATGTAATTTCAATTGTTGGTCAGAGGTTAGTGAGAAAACTGTGTCTGTCTTGCCGTATTGCTGAAAATAGTACAGAAAATGACTTTAGTAGTTATCAGTCTTCCGGTTGTAAGGAGTGTGGCTGGCTCGGCTATCATGGAAGAGTGGCGGTTATGGAAGTTTTACGAATTACACCTGCGATGAACGAATTAATCAGTTCAGGTGCAAGTGATAATCAATTGCTGGAAACTGCGCGTCTTGATGGATTCACAACACTAACTGACGCGGCTATGCGTTTGGTTAGGAGTGGAATTACTTCCATGACAGAAGTTTCCCGTGTGATAGATTTCACAAATTTTCAGATGCCACGCAATTAGCATTTCATCGACGCAGTATGGATGTAAGTAGTAATGCAGTATTTTAGTTATAAGGCAATTGACAATGCCGGTGGAGTTCAGCGTGGCAGTATTGCAGCGTTAAATTCAACAGAGGTGGACAATCGCCTCAGTGCACGCGGGCTCGAGTTGATTTTTTGCAGGCCTGCCACTGCTTTCAGCCTGTTTCCTTTCAGAAAACTTCCCTTCAAAAGAAATCGTGGCACAGCTGCTCATAGCAAGTCTGTCAATCGAAAAAAGCTAATTGATTTTACTTTTCATCTGCATCAAATGGCAGAGGCAGGTGTGCCTCTCATTGACTCGCTAAGAGAGTTTCGTGATGCGGCTGATCAGTCGCAACTAAGAACTTCAGCTGGCGAACTTCTTGATCAAATCGAATCTGGTTGTAGTCTCTCTGCAGCATGCGCTATGCAGCCTGAGATCTTTAAACCGATGTATACCAGCATGCTGCAGGCGGGCGAGCATAGTGGTCGGTTAGTGGAAGTTCTCGCAGATCTGCTGGCATTGCTCAAATGGCAGGATGAAACGATTTCCGGTTTGCGCAAGGTATTAATATATCCCGCTTTCGTCTGTGTGGTGCTGGGTGTCGTCATTGGTTTTGTAATGACCTGGCTGGTACCGGGCCTGACCTCATTTATTAGTTCAGCGGGTGCAGAGCTTCCGTGGCATACGCAATGGTTAATTGCACTATCTGATTTCATTATCAATTACTGGTTCGTTGTATTGCTGCTGGTGATTATCGCGGTTACTGCTGTTAGCACGACCTTGCGTATCAGTTATGCCACTCGCTACCACTGGCATAGATTGCAGTTGCATTTACCATTGGTCGGACCTGTGCTTTACAAAATAAAGCTGGCGCGCTTTTGCCGATGTGCAGCCCTGATGTACGCATCGGGCATCAATCTGATAGACACGCTGAAACATGGCGAATCACTGGTTGAAAACCTTGCGCTATCGGAGGCACTGCGGTCTGCCCGCGAGAGTATTGTGGCCGGAAATAGTGTTGCTGATGCTTTTCAGCAGCAGGCTGCGCTGCCTGCATTGCTGAGCAGGCTAATCCGCGTGGGTGAAACAACCGGCGGTATGGATCGCGCTTTTTTGCAAACCAGTTATTTTTATGATCGTGATTCTCGCGAAGCAATAGTGCGCCTTGAGCAATTTATTGGCCCGGTGCTGATTATTTTTGTGGGGGCGATAATGATGTGGGTGGTGTTGTCAGTTATTGGTCCGATCTACGATCTTGTTTTTACTATGCAGGAGTCGATCTAATGGAACGGCGGGTTCTTTTTCTGCAGCCAGATAACCTGACCTGCTACCGAGTACAGCGAGGTAGCGCTATTCTCGAGCAGCAGTGGCACATACAGCAGGATCGACTACCGGTAGATCTGCGCAGCTGGTTGAGTCGCAATCGGCCAACAGAGTTTAATCTACTCATTGATCTGCCGGAAGAGGAGTGCCATTTGGAGTCATTTAAATCTATCGGTCGTCTGGATCAAAAACACCTGATAGCCAAATTGCAAAATAAACGCTTTGAGAATGCGTTGCTGTCAAAATCAGCTATCGCGAGTAAAGGAAGTAACTTCTCGCTGTTGTTGTCGGGGGTAGCCAAACAAAAGATCTGTGCAGATCTCATCAGGCAGCTTGAACAAGCGGAGGTGTGCATTCGAGCTATTCACTCCCCTTTAACTCTTGCATCGGTGTTAACTAAACTTAGTCACTCAGGAAAGGGTCCGTGCCTTTTTGTAATTCCTCTGGCGGGTTGTTATCGCTTGCTGGCTTGTGTGAATTCCTTTGTATTTTTTAATCGCCGTATTGTAGCGTTGAAAAATTCGAAAGATAAGAAACCGGAATCCGGTCAAAAGGAGGCGGATGAAGCGTTGAGAGGCAGTTTGACTGAGACCCTTGTCTATCTGCAACGCCAGAACCTGGAGGGCTGGGATACTCCACAGTTAATCGTACCAGGTGCTGCACAGGCCGCCGGTTCGTTAAAAATGCTGTTTACACCTCTAGCAGATGCGGGCCTGGTGACTGAAATCAGGGACTTTCAATCAGGGTTGGTAGACAGGGCTCAGCCAGCAGAAAAGAGCCGATTGCTAGCATTGAATAAAAATAAGCAAGTACAAATGCGAAAGTCGAAACCAGATAGCTCTGATCTGGAGCTGACCCATGTGCCGCCATTGTATGACCGGCCATTGGATGTTCAACAATCGCCTGACAAGCTGACATCAGAGTTGATGCTCGTTACTGCTGCCAGCCGCTGTGGCAATGGATACGCGACAAAAACTCATAGGCGTTCCTACACTACTCGTAAAGTCCGTAACATTTGTGCAGCACTCGCTGTATGTGGTGTTGGTGGAGCAGTTTCTTCCGCTGCAGTCGCTCGTAAAATAACCGGTCACTATGATGAATTGGCAGCGACCTATGCCCGGTCTTCAATGGTGTTTCAGGATGCAGCCGCCGGGAACGATCCATTGCATGAGCATTCGGTCGAGGCGGTAAGGCAGGCTATGGTCACCGCTAAGTTAATCAGGCTGGGTTCGGTGCATACGCCGATGGATTTTTTGAAAGAGCTAGCTGGAAATGTGCGCCAACTTTCAGATGTATCTGTCAATTCCGTACAGTGGGAGAACGAAGATCTGCTGAATGATTCCTCCCTGACTAAAATGCTTATTCAGCCAGCAATAGAAAAGACTCTGGATGTGCAGCAAGTTTACCGGGCCACGGTTTCTGGAGTAATAAAGGGCCACCCGGATTCAGCTTTGACAACCTTTGAATCCTTTGTATCAACATTACGCGGAGCCAGCGCAGATTCGTCGGTGGTGGTTATCGAAACACCGTTTGGTTTGGGAAATCAGGACAGAACAACGACTTCATCACTCTCTGATGAAGTAGGGAATTTTGTGCTTGAATTGTCTAGTAAACGAGTCGAGCGATGAAATATCCGGATAATGCGATCTTCATTTTTATAATGGTCGCAACCCTCTCCGTGAGTGTCATTTTTTTTCAACTGCAAAATGTAATGCAGTCGAGAAGCGGGGTCGAAAAAAAGAGAAGTGAATTTTTATCCAGTGAAGTAGCGGCATATACAAGCCTTGAAGATTCCCGCTTTCTTGAAACCACTAATTTGGCTTTTGAGCGCATCCTGCATAGAAACTCTGCGGTCTCAAAGAGGAAGATCGAATGGATCAAGCTTTTGAAAACTGCACAAGCACAGCTAAATCTGGCAGAGATGAGTTTTGAAATTCATCCCCCCAGGTCGGTCACAAGTAGCCGGGATGATCTGTGGGTGGCGGTGGGTGTTGAGTTTATCGAATTGAAATTGTCACTCGTACATGACGGAAAATTGTCCGAACTGTTGAGTTATCTTAATACCTATGCACCGAATGAATTTATTGTCTCAAAAATAGAAATAAATCGGGTGGAGAGAGATATAAATAACGGCATTACTACCCCGAAGATTATCAATCTCGAAGTGCGGTGCACTGTTAAATGGTATTCAATAGATATGGTCGGTGAAGATAGTGGCTATCAGAGTTAGAGCGAATGCAAGGTACTGCATCCAGCTGTCCCTTTCTATAGTTGGCTTGTGTATCATACTGAAAACCATAGATGCTGTAGCTATGGATGCCGTGGCAATGGATGCAGCGGAAATCGATACTACAGAAATAAACGATGGTGAATTGCAGCCAGCTTTGAATCTCTTTATAGCAACTCTCGAACAGTTAAGTATTGAGAAAGAACTACTTGAGTTGAAGGCAGGACAGATAGGATTAGAAAAACCGCAGGCGATGCTAATACAAGATGCATCATCGAGTGAAGTGGTAAAAGATGAGGTAACTGCAGAGCAGCAAGGTGTTTTCCCTAAACACTACAATGGCGCTGTAATAAAAGATGGTCAGGTATTGGGTGTGTGGTTCGATGGTAGTCGATATTCCATGGCTGCCAGTTCTCGTGAATTCCGAATAGACACTGTAGATCAAAGTGGTCGAATCAGGATTTCCAGCGGTGATTATAGTTTCGTACTGAATCCGGGAGACGAGCTTTCTCATGTGGTTCGGTCATCGGTAATTTTGCAGCCTGAGACCAATGCCGACAATACCAGTGGGGTAGCGTTTAAATGAGCACGCTGACACTGAAATTTCAACCACGGCCGTTGCCAGCACAGCAAGAGGGTGTCGCTCTGCTGGTAGCTATGATGGTGCTATTGGCGGGCAGCGCGTTTTATCTGATTAACGGACAAAAGTCTGCTTTACACAATCAGCGGCTGGATTCTCTACTTTCTGCAAAGCAGGCATTAATGGCCTATGCGGTCAACTACACTGATAACTACGGTCACAATACCCGCGGCGGTACCGGACGGTTGCCATGCCCCGCTTTAGCGCGCCATAGTACGCCGGCGAGGTCTTGTGGAACCAACGCCATTGGTTATCTGCCGTCAGTATGGATGCGTGACGGACACTTAATGGAAATAGACTATCTTGAGCGATTTCTGGATCAGGACATCTGGTATGCCCTGTCTGCTGATCACCGCTATAACCCGTCATTCAATACACTAAATTCATATCGCGGAGACAACCTGCTAGCAGTTGATACTGTTCAGGATATTGTGGCTGTATTGGTGGCACCCGGACAGGCACTGGAGAGTCAGGACAGAAGTGGCGTTAGTGGTTTGTCTGCCCCGGCTGCTGTGACGGAATATCTGGAAGGTAAGAACGCTGATTTCGATAATGAGTTTACGTTGACCGGTAGTAATGATTTATTGGTCACTATCAGGCGAGACGAATTATTGCCCCTTATGGAAAGACGGGTACTGGGGCATGTCAAAGAGTGGCTCACTGAGTACAAAGCAAAGTATGGCTTTTACCCCTATGCCTCAGTACCCGGGGAAGACGGCCAATGTGTACAGGGATTGACGCGCGGAATGCTTGCCACTGAGATGGGCACATGCGGCCAATCATTTGCTGATGAGGCTTACACAAATCTTCCACAAAATAGAATGTTGCGTCAAACCTGGTTTTACCGATACAACTGGCCGGCGCTTGTTTACTACATTGTCGATGAAACCTGTGTGGCAGCTCGTGCCGCGGCCGACTGTGATGGTGTGGATGATCCTGAGCGCAGCCTGACAGTTGATGGTGAGCCGGTTGAAGTGGTTTTGATCAGCGTGGGGGCGCCAATAGAAACCGTTCCTGCAGCAGCGCTGCAAGTTCATGGCACTGCAGATATTGTCAACTACCTTGATACCGAAGCACTAATTGCCGGTGGTAATGCTTTAAGAACACCGCTGTTAACTCCCGTAAGCAATGATCAACTGGTGTTCATAAATTGATCATCGAATCAAAGAGATACGCCGTCAGGAATTCGCACCGGTTTAATAGATTGCGCGTGCGGTGTAATTCGAACGGGTTTACGCTGCTTGAAATGTCTATTGTACTGCTGATTATGGGTTTATTACTCGGCTCGGTAATGCAGCCCATGGGAGCGGGTGCGATTGACCGCAAGCGGCGACAAACGCTTGAACAGTTGATAGATATTCGGGAAGCCCTAATTGGCTACGCGTCGGCTCACCACCGTCTGCCGTGCCCTATTGGCCCTTCTGCAGTATCAAACAATGCCAACGTTCAAACGGCCGACAGTGAATGTTTGCGACCTCACGGATATGTGCCTGCTGCGGTACTTGGAATATCGGGTAGTTATGACGACAGCGGTTTCCTGACTGACAGCTGGGGTGGGCCTATCGAATACCATGTCACGCTATCTGATGCAGATGATGATGGATTGTCTGATTTTACGACGATGCAGGAGATGCGTGATGTGGGTATGCAGAACTTGTCGCCGGAGTACGAAGTTTGTAACGGTGCCAGTTGCGAACAATTGCGCGCTAATCGTGTGCCTGTGGTTTTGTTATCTACCGGTCGTGCGCAAAGCCTGTCTGATGATGAGAATGAAAACCAGGATTCCGATAACCGGTTTGTCAGTCGCGATCTGGATGTAGCTGGCACTGATCAGTTTGATGACATCGTGATCTGGCTGTCAGGCAATGTTTTGTATACCCGTCTTTTGCAGGCGCAGGTACTGCCCTGAGAACAACCAGTGTATCGAGCGCCTGTATGGCGAAATTTCTATGTAGTATGCATTAACCTGAGGAAGTCAGTATGGTTTTAAGAAGTATGAATAAGAAACACCGTGGTTTTAAAAAACACCAGAGTATTAAAAAACATCAGGGTTTTACCTTGATTGAAATTGCAATTGTCCTGCTAATTATTGGTCTGTTGCTCGGCGGTATTATGAAGGGTCAGTCCATGATTAATAGTGCCAGGGTCAGGGCAATAGCGAATGATCTGGTGGGTATTGAAGCTGCCTGGATATCTTTTCAGGATCGCTATCGTTCGCTACCGGGAGATTACAGCCGCGCGTCAACGCATATAGTGGATGGCGCTAAGGACGGGGATTCCAATGCAAGAGTCGATAGCACGGCAGAAGCAGGCGCTGTGTGGCAGCACCTGGCTGGTGCAGGATTTATCTCTGGAAATTATGATGGAGCGCCGGTTGCATCTTTAACGGATGGTGCTTGTGTTGAGGAAACCTGTCCCGGCAATCCGTACAACGGGTTCTATAAAATCTCTAACTCAATGAATGCATTAGGTCAGGAAGTCTCTTCCCATGAACTGGCAACTGGTGGCAATATTCCGGTTGCAGTGATGTATGAGCTGGATCTAAAAATTGACGATGGAGTTCCAAATACCGGTCGGTTTAGATCATTCGAAGCAACAGATTACAACGACTGTGTTGCGAACAATAAATGGAACGTTGTCTCTGGTGCGTCTGACTGCGCCGGTGTATTGCAATTGCCGCTATGACTGTATCTATCAACGTAAATAGATAAAGTATCGCGGTATCACTCGCAGGACTTGCTGGTGCTTTGCACTAATACCCAGCGAATGATATCGCGATGATTATCCAGAGTCAGCGCTTGTTTTTTGGTAAGAGTAATTATAAGAAACGGGCTCTGAGTGTCGAGTTGGGTTTGTATTTCTTCTGAGGTGGCAGGCGTGCCTGCGCCCCATGGTTTGCGTTTCACCAGTTCTTTTAGTTGCGCTGAACTGTTTAAGCCGTCTTTGAACGCAATCGATGCAATAACAATATCGGAGCTGTCGAGCTTCTTCAGGCATGCGTTATTTTTAAGATCACGTTCTGGGGTAGAGCTGGCTGTTTTGTTGCCGTTGTTAGCCGCAACCTCTGTTGTGCTGGCAGCACTCAGCACACAAAGGAGTATTGTCACCAATACAGCATCCAGTGCAAACTTGATGGCTACTGTGGGGGTAGGGTAGTTGCTGGTAGTAATGAATCGCATCTGTTGATTACTTGAGGGCATAAAAAAGCCCGCTGTGTGAGGCGGGCATTTTATCGTAACGGCTATATCTGTGCAGCTATGTAGCTTGCTGACTAGATACTGTAAGGCAATGTACCAATATCGTTATTTGTTACCAACCTGGAATTTTACACTTGCCGATTCGATGATGACTTTGCCCTCCGGATCCAGAATCCGGCCTGTTACGGTGTGTGGACCGTCTGCCAGATTTTGAACCGATAGATTAACTTCGCGACCTTTGTTGATGTCTTTGCCGTCAATATTAATTACCAGTTGATCAGCACTGCCGAGAGATGGTGTTGGCAGCATGATGATTTGTACTGTTCCATTTTGAGGGTCAATAACTTTGCCCTGACGCGGCGTCAGTACTTGCAGTTCGCTGTAGTTGGTTGCCTGTATGGGGGTGTCGTCGTCTCCCTCTAATGTCGGGCCTGTTGTTTTGCGAGGGTTGATGTCTAGTTTGTCAGTTGAGGTATTGCTGGAGGTAGACTTAACGCCGGGAATTTTGACCTTTTCGGAACCGGCAATCGGTTTATCGCCAAAGGCGACTTTGCCGTTTTCATCAATGTATTTGTAGACGTCTGCACTGGCGAGCTGGGTGCTGATTAGTGCGACAGTCAATAAGGTGGTTTTGACAAAAGCTTTCACGCTTTTCTCCTGCAGGTTCATAGCTTCGATTGGGTACAATCAATTTTCAGGCCGCACACAGCGCTTGTTTGATGGTATCTCGGTGGAATGCGACGTGGTGCTCATAGCTATAGAGTTTGAATTAAAATCGACTGTTTCTTGGGCCGGTAAGGTTGGAATAGAGGCTGCAATACCGCCTGAACCAAAGAGGGAATAGAGCGGTCTCCGATAAGTTTTTATTTGCCCTTGCCTATGGCAGTAATCCACTTTGCGCTGATGACTAAAGTCGAGCAGGGAGAATATGCAATTACCAATTGCGCTGTAGCAGACGTATTACCTCTGCTGCAGTTTGTGCTCTTTCATCAGCTTTTTTGTTCAGGCAATAAAGTACAGTCTCCTCAAGAACTGCGGGCACCTTGGTAAGCTCTGAGGGTTTTGGTGGTGCTTCGTGCAGGGTGGATTGAATAACTTCATCTATACGTTCGCCCTGTGCCGGTGTGCGGCCTGTTAATGCTTCGTACAAGACTACCCCGAGACTATACATGTCTGTTCGCAAATCAATATTCGGATCCCTTTCTATCTGTTCCGGTGACATGTAAAACAGAGTTCCCTGGAGTTTTTGAAAGCCGGTCATTGCCGGGTCTTCGGTTAGTAGTTGCGGAATTTCGTCTTCGATATCAGATTGCAGTGTAGATTGCTCGCCATCCTCACTCCAGACTTTTGCCAGGCCCCAGTCCAGTAACAATACTTCGCCATATGGGCCTACCAGAATGTTTTCGGGTTTTATATCCCGGTGGATTACGCCATGGGTATGAGCGCACTCAAGCGCCTGAGCTACTTGAATTATGATGTCGACCATTTGGTAGAGATCGTAGCGCTCACGATAGTCAAAAACTTCGCGCAGTGTATAGCCGTGCACCAGCTTCATAGTGAAGTAGTAGTGCCCCTTGTTATCACGCCCGAGTTCGTAAGTGGGTATTATGTTGGGGTGTTGCAGAATTGCTGATACACGTGCTTCTCGCAGCAGGCGCTTTTGCTCAACTACATCATCTGCAAATTCCGGCAGCAGCGACTTGTAGCAGATAACCCGGTTCAGGCTCATGTCTTTGCAGGACTGAATCAGGGACTTGCCACCCTTGGCAATGGTTTTGAAAAAGGCGTAGCGAAAATTCGGATCGACCTTTGATGCCAGATCTTTGTCCGTTTGCTCGATGAATAACGTCGGATTTTCGGGCAGCTTTAGTTTTGGATACTCGCTCACGCTGAATCACCGGTCTTTGATAGGTGTTTAGTGTACCTCACCGTTACGTGATCGCGTGATTAGTAGCTGCCCACGACAGGTGAATTAGACAGGCGAACCAAACAGGCAAATATGGCTGGCAATACGTGGTATCTATTCGGGGAGGTGGTGGAGGGTGCCAGAAATAAAAATCCCCGCACAATGGCGGGGATTTTTACAACAGCAGTGGCACTTAATTAACTACATAGATGTAGTCGATTATTTAAGGGCTTCGGTTGTTGTTTTGATGACCGCAGCAGCTACTTTGTACGGATCAGCATTAGATGCCGGACGACGATCTTCCAACCGGCCTTTCCATCCGTCTTCGATAGTACCTACCGGAATACGAATCGACGCACCACGATCAGATACGCCGTAGCTGAACTGATCGATCGATTGTGTTTCGTGCGCACCGGTTAATCGCTGGTCGTTGTCTGCGCCGTAAACACTGATGTGGCGTTGAATGTTCTTACCAAATTCTTCACAGATCTTGGTGAAAATGTCTTCTTTGCCTGAGTCGCGCATTGGACCATTGGAGAAGTTGGCGTGCATGCCTGAACCATTCCAGTCAGTGTCACCGAGCGGTTTTGGATGCCAGTCTACAGAAACATTGTATTTCTCAGCGGTACGTTCAATCAGGTAGCGCGCAAGCCAGATTTCATCACCTGCTCGCTTGGCACCTTTGGCGAATATCTGAAATTCCCATTGGCCTGCAGCAACTTCCGCATTGATACCTTCCACGTTCAATCCGGCTTCAAGGCACATATCGAGATGTTCTTCGACAATTTCGCGACCGTATGCGTTGTTACCACCGACTGAGCAGTAGTAGGGGCCCTGAGGTGCCGGGAAGCCTTTTTCAGGAAAACCCAATGGCTGGTTGGTATCGACATTCATCAGGAAGTATTCCTGCTCAAATCCAAACCAGAAGTCATCGTTGTCTTCTTCGATTGTGGCGCGGCCGTTAGAGACGTGTGCTGTGCCATCGGCGTTCAGTACTTCGGTCATTACCAGGAAGCTGTCTTTTCGATCCGGATCAGGAATGATTGCAACTGGCTTGAGCAAGCAGTCGGAATCGTTGCCTTCGGCCTGTTCTGTCGAGCTGCCATCGAATGACCACACAGGGCAGTCTTCAAGCTTGCCGCTGAAGTCACTGCGGACCATTGTTTTACTGCGCAGGCTTTGGGTGGGTTGATAGCCGTCGAGCCAAATGTACTCTAGTTTGCTTTTCATGAGCGGAACTCTCCAATAATCATTGTCTTACAATTGTTTCACCACCTGCTCAGGGCAAAGCCTGCAGCGGGTGATTTGGTAACCGGGTCGTGGGGTGGTCAAATATACCGGAGGAACAAGGTAACCACTGAATCCCGGTGCGACATATCGCTGGTATCTGCAGAAACCAAGTCACTCGGTGGAGATTAAGGCACCCATTGGACTTCGATCGTGAACGGTACTGGTTTGTTGCCATTTTGTGATGCGCTATTTTTGCATCAGGGTGATTCGTTTTTTGCAGCGCTATGCTCTGGAATCTGGCAATACCGGCATCACTGGTGGCATATGTTACCTGAGTTAAGCCCGTAACTAATGTTACATTTGGCAGCGGCACTGGTCGCTTTTCAAGATGTTCTGTGTTTAATCCCCCGCCCGAGCTAAAATTGAGCACACGGGTTTTCCCATTCCTATAAGTCATAAAATCACGGAGTCATTCTTTGCAATTCGATCTGAATACCTTTCAGGGGTTGATCGCTGCGCTGCAGCACTACTGGAGCGAGCAGGGCTGCACGGTTCAGCAACCCTACGATATGGAAGTTGGTGCCGGTACTTTTCACAGTTCTACCTTTCTGCACGCAATCGGCCCGGAGCCGTGGAATGCCTGCCATGTACAGGGCTCCAGGCGGCCGACTGACGGGCGTTACGGTGAAAACCCGAATCGACTGCAGCACTATTACCAGTTTCAAGTGGTTATGAAACCTTCACCGGATGACTTTCAGGAACTCTACCTCGGCTCATTGAAAGCGATTGGCTTCGATTCTCTGGTGCACGATATCCGCTTTGTCGAGGACAACTGGGAATCTCCAACACTTGGTGCCTGGGGATTGGGCTGGGAGGTCTGGCTGAACGGTATGGAAGTAACGCAGTTTACCTACTTTCAACAAGTTGGCAGCCTGCCGTGCAAGCCCGTGATGGGTGAAATTGCTTATGGTCTTGAACGTCTTGCGATGTATATACAAGGTGTCGATAGCGTCTATGATTTACTTTGGTCTGACGGCCCGTCGGGTCCGGTTACCTATGGCGATGTGTTTTTACAAAACGAAATTGAACAGTCGGCATACAATTTTGAGCACGCCAATGTCGATGCGCTATTTCAAGCATTCGAAGCAGCTGAAACTGAAGCGCAACATCTATCAGAACTCGGTCTGCCTTTGCCAGCTTATGAAAAAGTACTGCGTGCATCTCATACTTTCAACTTGCTTGATGCCAGGCGTGCTATATCAGTCACTGAAAGGCAGGGCTATATATTGCGTATTCGCACTCAGGCTAAGTTAGTCGCAGATGCCTATTTTACTGAACGAGAGAAGCTGGAATTTCCATTGATAAAAAAGCCACTTGAGAAGGTCACGTAAAATGGCTGATCAAACCAATGTTGCTACAAACAGTTTTCTGGTAGAGCTCGGTACCGAGGAGCTGCCACCCAAAGCGCTTTTAAAACTAGCCAACGCGTTTGGCAGTGGTATCTCTAATGGATTGAAAGATGCCAATCTTGAAGTGGGGGATTGCCGGGTATATGCAGCGCCAAGACGCCTTGCCGTAATCATTGATGCAGTACCTGCAAAGCAGCAGGATCAAAAAATCCAGCGCCGCGGGCCGGCATTGGCTGCAGCGTATAAAGATGGTGAGCCCACTCAGGCGGCACTCGGGTTTGCTAAATCCTGCGGTGTAGATTTGGCTGATGTTGAAGAGGTCAGCACTGACAAAGGTACCTGGCTTTCGGTAAGTATTGATCAAAAGGGTGCAGCCATTTCTGCTTTATTGCCGGATATTGTTGCCAGGTCTCTTTCCACCCTGCCGGTTCCAAAGCGCATGCGCTGGGGTGCCAGTGACATAGAATTCGTGCGACCCGTTCATTGGCTGCTGATGCTTTACGGCAATGATGTGGTTAATGCCAATGTACTTGGCTTAAATGCCGGGTGCACTACCCGAGGGCACAGGTTTCACAACAATACCGAGCTTACTGTAGATCACCCCGATAGCTACATTGCAACGCTAAAGCAGCAGGGTATGGTCATTGCAGATTTCAACGAGCGTCGAGAATTAATTGCCAAAGGTGTTGCAGATGCCGCTGCTGCTGTCGGTGCAACTGCGATTGTAGAAGATGCACTGCTGGATGAAGTCACGGCCTTGGTCGAGTGGCCGGTTCCTGTGCTGGGTAACTTTGAAAAAGAGTTTCTGGAAATTCCGGAAGAAGTGCTGATCACAACAATGAAGGATAACCAAAAGTACTTTCCGCTTTTGGATAGCTCCGGCAAGTTGATGCCGATGTTTATCACTATTTCCAATATAGAAAGCAATGACCCTGATCAGGTACGTAAAGGCAATGAAGTTGTTGTGCGTCCGCGACTGGCCGATGCAATGTTTTTCTGGCGGCAGGATAAAAAGAAGAAACTTGAAAGTTATCGACAGCCACTTGAAAAGGTAGTTTTTCAAAAGCAACTTGGTACCGTTGCTGAAAAAACAGAGCGTGTGGAAAAGCTCGCTCTGGAAATCGCAACAGCTATTGGTGCTGACACCACACATACAGGGCGTGCGGCACAACTCTCGAAATGTGATTTGTTGACTGAAATGGTTAGTGAGTTTGCATCACTTCAGGGTGTGATGGGTGAACGCTATGCAAGACTTGAAGGCGAGCCTGAGCCTGTTGCCATGGCCTTGAGTGAACAGTATCTTCCGCGTTTTGCAGATGATGGCATTGCTCAGTCCGGCGTTGGTCAGTCGCTCGCCATTGCTGATCGGCTGGATACCATTGTCGGTATTTTTGCGATTGGTAAAAAACCCACTGGCGTAAAAGATCCGTTTGCGCTCAGAAGGTTATCGCTGGGTGTGTTGAGAACCTTGATCGAGGGCAGGCTCGAACTTGATTTGCGGGAATTGCTTGAAAAAGCTGCTGCCGGCCTTGCCGGTAAAGCTCAGGCAGATGTGCCGGAGGTTTTTGAATTTATGCTGGAGCGATTACGCGCCTACTATGCTGCCAACGATATTAGCCCGCAAATTTTTGACGCAGTGGCGTCGGTGAGACCGACGTCACCCATTGATTTTGATCGTCGCATAAATGCTGTTAAGGCATTCGTGCAGTTGCCAGAAGCGGATAGTCTGGCATCGGCCAATAAGCGAATAAACAACATTCTTAAAAAGAACCCGGTTCCGGATAATGCAGCGGTAGATACATCGTTATTCGAAAGTGACGCTGAAACCGGATTGTATGACGCGCTTAATAATTTGAAGCCGGAGGTGGAATCCAGTTTTGAAAGTGGCGACTACACACCTGCGTTACAAGCCTTGTCGAAATTAAGAACACCAGTCGATACTTTTTTTGATGACGTTATGGTTATGGCGGATGACGAGAAAATTAAGAACAACAGGCTTGCAATGCTGGGTGAACTGCGAGTATTGAATTCGCACGTTGCGAACCTCGGTGCGCTACAGTCGTGAAACTTGTTGTTCTGGACAGAGACGGGGTTATCAATGAAGCGCGTGATGATGTAATTAAAGATCCGCAGGATTTTGTTCCTATCGAAGGAAGCCTGGAGGCAATAGCCAGGCTTTCGCAAAACGATTACCGCATTGTTGTTATTACCAATCAGTCTGGCATAGCTCACGGCTTACTGACTATAGATGATGTCGGGCGTGTTCACGCCCATATGCAGCAACTGGTTAAGGATCACGGCGGAGGAATTGATGCGATTTTATTCTGCCCTCACGCCCCGGACGACGATTGCAGTTGTCGCAAGCCCAAGCCCGGGATGCTACACAGTTTAATGGATCGGTTGAAGGTGGAGTTAAATGGCGTGCCGCTGGTCGGGGATTCACTGCGTGATGTACAAACTGCCATGGTTGTTGGTGCCACGCCTGTGTTGGTTAAAACCGGACACGGGACACAAACCCTTGAAGAAAATAAACACCTGGATACGGTTGAGAGCTATGCAGATCTTGCCGAATTTACTGACCAGATGTTAGCGGTTGCAGATACGGGCGATTGAAGAGTTCGGCTAATCATCTGCGCAGTAACAGCGGTAACCATCTCCAAACCTGAAGTAAAGATGCCAGTGCACCGGCCGCGTAGGTCAGCGCTGCGGCTCTGAGTATTCTGCGAGTGGCGAACTCCTGTTCCGGTGTTATGTACTCGCCCTCTATTAGTAGTGGCATTGCTTTGTTAAAACTCGCATCCCACTCTTCCGGCAATATAATTAAATACGTGCCCGCGCCACAAAGTGCGATCAGAATACCACCGATAAAAGGTGCTGCAGCGGCAGCTGGTACCCGTGTCAGTATTGCTGCCAAAGGTGAGAGCGACAGCAAAAGATAACCGATTTGCTGCAGGCGTCTGGCCAGTGGCAGGTAGCGTGTGCGCAACTTGAAAACTGTTTCTTTATTATGCCATTGCAGTGCATGCCCCACTTCGTGAGCGGCAACTGCCACAGCAGTAAGTGATTTACCGTGGTAGTTTTTTGGTGATAACCGAACTGCCGGGGTGCTGCTGTCGAAGTGGTCCTGGTTCGGTTTAGTTTCTTCAACCGCAACGCCTTCAATATTGAAGCGATTGAGAAGGTGGGTTGCAAGTTCTCCTCCGGTGCCCGGTAATTCGGGCAGCTCCTCGCCATAGCGGGAGAAGACCCATCGAATCCACAGTTGCGGCCCGAGTATCAGGCTGATGATTAAAACTAGCAGGATAAGAAAGTGCATTGGTGGTCAAAGAGTCTTCTTTAAACTAAATAAGCGAATCGCATTGGCATTGCTCGCGTGGGTAATATCTTCAGGTGTTGAACATTTAACTTCAGCGATTGCGTTGACTACCTCGCGCAGATAGGCCGGTTCGTTTCTGTTGCCATTGTTGGATTGTGTTGGTTGATCCGGTGCATCGGTTTCAACCATAATCGAATCCAGCGGCAGTTGTTTTATTATTTTTCTCAAGCGAGTTGCCCGATCGTATGTGATAGCACCACCGAAGCTCAAGAGAAAGCCCATATCAATCAATTGTTGTGCCTGTTGCAGGCTCCCGTTGTAGCTGTGTACTACGCCGGTCACTAATTTATTGGTGGACTTTATTGCTAGTATCACGTCCTCTACTGCGTTGCGCGCATGGATTATCAGTGGCAGGTTATGTCTGGCGGCGAGTTCGATTTGGTGGGTAAAGAAGTATTTTTGCTTTTCATAGTCCAGGTCTTTAACAAAGCCATCGAGGCCACACTCACCAACTGCTACACAGTTTTTATTTTTAAGCGCTGTATCCAGCAGTTGCAGGTCATTGTCACTGTGTTCGTTGATAAATACCGGATGCAGTCCGGCTGTCGGATAGACGTTGGTATATTGCTTTGATAGCGAAAGTATCTTATTCCAGCCCGGGCGTGTGGTTGCTGGAATAACCATATGTGATACACCGGAATTTATTGCGTTGGTGTATACGGCGCGTCGATCGGCGTCGAAGCGATAATCGTCAAAGTGTATGTGGGTGTCTATTAATGAATTCAACTAGCGTTCTTTTTGATGCAATGCGCTAAGGGCACGGATTTGGATTGCTGGTGTGAACTTGTTGTATCTCTTTCATAACCTCTTCTGTTAACTCAAGGTTTATGCTCTGACAATTAATTTCCAGCTGATCCACAGAGGTTGCACCAACTATTGAAGACGTAACAAAGGGTTGCTGGCGTACGAATGCCAGTGCCATAGCAGTGGGGCACAGTTGGTGTCTGTGGGCGATTTCAACGTATTGCCTGACTGCCTCGGTAGCGCTTTCTGTTGTATAGCGGTAAAAGTAATTTTTATGCAGGGTCAGTCTGGCGTTTTCCGGTTGCGGGTTAGTTAAATATTTTCCTGTTAATGATCCGCCTGCCAGAGGGGAGTAAGCAAGCAAGCCAATATTACTGCGATGTGCAAACTCTGCCAAACCGATTTCGTATGTACGGTTTAAAAGGCAGTAGGGATTTTGCACAGAGGCTATGACCGGGTAGTTGTTTTGCTGCGCGCTCTGTAAATACTGGTGCAATCCCCAGGGCGTTTCATTGGATACACCAATGTATCTGATTTTTCCATGTTCTTTAAGTTTTGCGAACGTTTCAAGTGTTTGGCAAATTGGATTCTCGTGTTTGTCTTTGCCGTACTCATAGCCGAGCTTACCGAAATAGTTGGTATTTCGGGCCGGCCAGTGGATCTGGTAAAGATCGATATAGTCAGTGCGCAAACGCTTCAGGCTGTTGTGCAGCGCATCTTCTATTTGTGCAGGATCAAGTGTCGGGCCGTTGCGTATGTGGCCTATCCATTTTTTTGGTGCCGGCCCGACTACCTTGGTAGCAATAACATATTTGCTGCGATCCTGATGTTGCAGCCAGTTACCAATGTACTGTTCACTTAAGCCTGTTGTACTTTTACTGGCAGGTGCAGGGTAGAGCTCTGCGGTGTCTATTAAATTGATGCCATTGTCGGATGCGAACGAAAGCTGACGGTGTGCCTGCTGTTCATTGTTTTGCTCTCCGAAAGTCATCGTACCGAGAGCAACTGAACTTACTGACAGGCCGGTATTGCCAAGCGGGTTGTATTTCACTGCTTCAGAAGGGGCATTAATTCAAACCGGGCACGATTGCCAGAGTAAGTTCTGAACCGTGCTTAGATCACTTCGTTCAGAAGAGTCAGCAACTACAGATCATTAACTGCGGTGGATTCTTATATCAATTGCAGCGTTAGCAATACAGCGAAGGCCAATGTGGATAGCAGCACGATCCCGACAACCAGCCACATGCCGGGATTGGGCCGTGATTTGTAGTGATTTCGCCGCATGCCAGATCTCCTTCCGTAGTTAAAGAGGCTATGAGACTAATTTACATGGTATTACCTGTTTATTTCAAGTTGACTATGATTCGACCAATAAGAAGGCTGGCGAAAACAGACGCAACGCACGTTTGTCGGTCGGTATTAAATCAATGGCTGGATCACATTTAGCAGCTCTTCGTCGTCAACCGTCTGGTTGTCTGCAGCTGCCCCCGGCGCATGGATAAAATCGAATGCCAGGTCTCCGCTTTGGTCAAAAATGAGCAAGGTCGGGATGCGACGTACATTGCCAAACAATTTTCGACTGAGCTCAGTACCTTTGAGTACTGTAAATTCCGGTTTTGTTGTGTCGAGAAATTTTGCCATACGAGTTGCATCGTTGTTATCGAATTCTTCAAATACGTTGACAGCGACAACAGTGATTTTGTCTTCCCCCAGTTTGTTCTTTATGGCGTTCAGAGCTACAAATTCCTTCAGGCAAGGCGGGCACCAACTGGCAAAGAAAGTCACGACAACTACACGATCTTCAAAGGGTATGTTGCTTTGAGTTTCGTCTTGAGTAACCAGCGCATCAAGTGTTTGCAGGTGAGCCTTGAGCTCCTCGCGCAGTTCGAGAGTCCCGTCAGGGGCCCCGGCATGGGTTGTTGATTCTGCGCGTGCAGCGGTAAAAGAGATTAGCAAAACCAAAATGGCCACTAATCCGCGAATGAATGGGCTTCGAATCACACGGCTCTGGCGTACTGAGCCGGGAAGCATTAAGTTGCAAATCTGGGTAGAATTTTTCATATTAAGTAACAACATTCCGGTGTTCAACAACATACCTGACTGTTGTGTGACAACTTTAAGACAGCATAGTTGCTGAATTACTTCTTAGGCTGGTAGGCATCACACGCTGCAATTGCCGGAACTGTGAAGCCCGGGAAAATTATGCAGGAGCCAATGTCGGCGGTATCACCTTTTGAGAACCAGCCGCAGTTGGAGCAGTTCATATCGTCGTAGTCGGATTCCATTTTAAAGGCGACAGCACTTGCCTCTGGTGAATTCGGGTCTAACATTTGCGCACTTTCAGCACGCGCTGCATCAATTGCGGCGATTGGAACAAGTGGAGCGGCAACAGAGATACCGATTACTTTGTTGAAATTACGTCGATTCATAGTTGTCTGTAGTCCCTCAGTTGAGTTGGCGGATTTCTCGTTGGTATAGAGAGATGGCTTTTCCGACTGAGCTAAGTATACCAGCTGACATTCTGACAATGGCGGGTGGTTACAGGTGATCTGGTTGCTAAGTCATCAGGGGTGAGAAAATTTCCGCATCCGGTTAGTCAGGCAAACTTTACTTTAGTGCTTTTTAACTCACTATTTCTTTAAGGAAATGTGATCCAGTACATCAACTCGGACTTCTCCTAGAAGATCAGATTCAGCATCGACAAGCTAACGATGAGAAACAGTGCTGTCATGATACTGCCGGCACGCATGAAATCGATAACACGGTAGCCGGCCGGTCCCATAATCAGTGCGTTGACCTGATGCGTCGGAATAATAAATGAGTTTGACGTGGCGATTGCAACAGTCAGTGCAAACACGGCCGGATCGGCGCCGGCACCGACGGCTATGTTGATGGCTAACGGTACCAGCAGTACGGTAGCTCCAATGTTCGACATCACCAGTGTAAAAATTGTTGCGAGTATTGCAATAACAGCTTGCAGCAACCAGATTGGCACATCGCCCAGTATCTGCAGTGTGTGCATTGCAATCCAGGCTGCCGCCCCTGATTTCTCGACAGCCAGACCCAGTGGGATCAGGCTTGCTAACAGAAAAACTGTCTTCCAGCTGACGGCGCGATAAGCCTCGTCCATGGTGAGTACGCCGGCGAGCACCATGCCGACTGCTCCAACCAGCAGTGAGATAGACAAGCGCAGCTCGGAGAACAACACCAGCGACACGGCGAGGATGAAGAAAAACAAAGCCGGTTGGATTTTGTTCGGCCGAAGCTCTTCATCAACGTGATCTGTAACGATTGCGTAGTCTGAATTGTCGCGCAGTTTTTTCAGGTTACGCCATGCTGTATGTACAACTAAAGTGTCACCTCCCTGCAGCGGGGTTTCGCGAACTTTTTCTTCCAGTGTGTAACCGGCGCGATATATTCTTAAAATGTGTAAACCATCGTTTCTGCGTAGCTGCAGATCATTAAGTGTTTGTCCAACCATTGACGAACCCGGTGGTACAACAATCTCTGCGATTCCGGTTTCCTGAGCGTTCATCACATTGGAAAAGTGGTTTTCTCCTTTGACAATTCTAAGTTTGTACTGACGTGCAAATTTTACCAGCTGGCGCTTGTTGCTGAGTACACCGATGTAGCTGTTTACCCAGATGACGTCTTTGCCGTCTGGTACAACAGAAACTTCATCGCCATTTCTAACCGCCAGTACGAAAGGTACGTTTTCCAGTGTGCGCTCGATTTGCATAATGGTCATACCGACCAGCGGACTCTCCAGAGTCGCCTGTAATTCGAACAGCTCACCAGAGATACCGTAAACACGCTCGAAGTAATCAGCGGTGCGTGTGGTGTTCTCTCTTTTTTTCTCGCCTTTGACGCTTGGCAGCACAAATCGACCAAAGATCATAAAAAAGATAATGCCGGTAGCGATCAGTGACAAACCGATTGGGGTGACATCGAACAAGCCAAATGTTTGCATTTGGTGTTCAGCGGGCAAGGCTTTGTTGGATGAGAGCATCAAATCGTTTAAAAGAATCAACGGGCTGGAACCAACCATCGTGACAGTGCCGCCCAGAATTGCGCAAAAGCCCATCGGCATGAGCAAGCGCGACATCGGAATGGATGTGCGCCTGCTGATCCGGCTGACAACCGGCAGGAAGAGCGCTGCGGCACCGACGTTTTGCATGAAGCTCGAAATTAATCCCACCGCGCCTGAGATAAGCGGCGTGATTCGAGTTTCAGTGCTGCCGCCTTTTAGCAGAATCCAATTCGCCACCCGGCTCATGATCCCGGTTTTGTCGAGCCCGGCACCAATAATCATTACAGCGATTATCGACATCACGGCGTTACTGGAAAATCCGTCAAACAATTCGGTTGAGTCAATGACCGGTTGCAGTCCGGGAAGCATGGTCGACAGGCCGAGTGCTACCATAATGGAAACTGCGGCAACGTCGATGCGGACGATTTCGCTGACGAACAGAAATACAGTTAATAAGAGTAAGCCCAGCACCAGGATGATTTCAGGAGTTAGTGTGCCGGCTGCGTTCATGTTGCTCTGGCGGAGTGACCTCTTATTGTTGGATGCCGGTGTTAAGTGTGTGAACTCAATTGCTGAGGCTCACACGGTTCGATAATGCCTGTGCACCGGGAGAGCTTTGCAATACACTGCATTCTTCCAGGTATTTTTTATTTCGGTGGCACGATTGTGAAGCTCGTGCTGTTGGGGAGCATGAGCCATATCGGCCGGAAATCGGTAACATGACAAACTGGTTTCCACAAATGCAGTTTGTGTCGTGCGACATGCCATTACGCTGGCAGTTCGTTCAGATTATCGTGTAACCAAACTTGTTTGCAAAAAACGGTTCACTTCTAATGAGTGGCATTACAAGTAAGGGGCAAATGATCTTAAGACTTGCCCGGAGATATACTCCGACCATCTATCCCAATAATGCACGCAGTGGTTTTGAAGCGTTGTCGTTATACTGCAAACATGGGTTAAGTATATCGCTGAATAGAATAACTGACTACATCATTAATGTTGCAGAACGAAAAATAATGTCCTGACGTTTATAAATTTTGATGAAAGTATGGCAACAACCGGATAACGTATAACTAAAGTAATGAGACCAGCAACTTTAATCTTATGGGCCAGGCATCTATGGGCCAGTTAAGCGCCAGATCTATTCGAACCTTTGTTCTGCGTCAGGGGCGATTAACGGAAGGGCAGCAGCGTAGCCTCGATCAGTACTGGCCAGTGTTCGGCATTGAAACCGGTCATGTCGATATCGAGGGCACGGAACGGGACTTTGATCCTCTCGACCGGGCTCACAACAATACTCAGGATGAAAAAGAACTAATAGATCTGAGTCAGCACTTTCCGTCTGAAGCGCCGGTGTGGATGGAGATCGGCATTGGGAATGGTGATGCGCTGGTTACCATGGCGCAGCAGAATACCGGAGTGAACTTTCTTGGTGTCGAGGTTCATTTGCCGGGTGTTGGTCATGCTTTGGGTGAGGTTGCCCGTCGTGAACTGACTAACGTACGTCTGATCCGCTACGATGTACTGGACCTGATAGAGCACTTTATGATGCCAGCCAGTGTCGATCGGGTCTTGATTTACTTTCCCGATCCATGGCACAAGACCCGGCATCACAAGCGCCGCCTGGTGAATGCCAGGTTCCTCGACATGCTTGCGTTGTTGCTGCGACCGGAAGGATTGATTCACTTTGCCACTGATTGGGAGCCTTATGCCAGTCAGGTCAGATCAGTGGTCGATATGCATCCGCGGTTTCAGTGCTTGCTACAGCCGGAAGATGAAAGCTCCGATACCTCGGTGGCTGAAGCAAATGCCGTCATCTGTCTGCGGCCTGAAACGCATTTTGAGCGCCGTGGTTTGAAGCTTGGACACAAAGTGACGGATCTGGTTATTCGCAAACTGCCGGGCTAATTTTCTTAAGCGTTGACTTGTATCTCGAGTAGAGATTGTTGACAAACCTTTTGTTGGCAGAACTTTGGAATTGACAAGATATTGGCATCACAGTTGGCCGTGTTCTTGTAGCGAAAACGGGTCCTAATAAAAGTATCCGGCACTAATTTCTGCTTTCAATCCGCAATGTTTCGTCAGCCAGCCAAACAGTTGATCTTAAGGTCCCGAGTCGATGTCGATTGATTATCAGGGCCCGGAACGGGTAGCCGGTAGTGATCTCTCTGGCGTGCGGCGGAGTCAGGATCGGCCTATCGTCGAGTCGGTGCTGTCGTCACTGGTTGCTTGTCACGAGTGCGATTTGCTGCATGAGAAAATAGAGATTGAGATCGGCGCTGAAGCTCGTTGTGTTCGCTGCAATGCCAGCTTGTATACCAATAAGAAAAATAGCATTGACCGTGCGCTTGCGGTTGGCATGGCGGCGCTGATTTTATTTGTAGTCGCAAATTCGTTTCCGTTTTTACAGATCAGCGTTTCTGGAAATTCGCAGAGCATGTCAATTATTTCTGCTGTTTACGCCTTAACTAACGAAGGGATGTGGATTCTTGCTGCCGTTTGTTTCGGTTTTATTTTGCTGTTCCCGCTGTTTCGCATGGCGGGGCTTCTCTATATTTTGCTGCCGCTGCGATTTAACAAACGATTACCGGGCATGGAGCTCGTGTTTCGATTGATCGTCTATCTCTCACCTTGGAGCATGATGGAGATATATCTGTTCGGTGCGATTGTCGCGTTAGTTAAGCTCGCATCAATGGCTAATATTGAGCTTGGTCATTCGTTCTGGGCCTTTGCAATTTTGAATATTCTGACCGTAGTGTCTGTGCAAATGATTGACAATCACAGTTTATGGGAGCTTATCAGTGAGTCGCGTGAGCGTGATGACCTGCGGTCAGACGAGGTTCCCGCCTGATGAAAACTGCGGCGGAGTGTGGCCTGGTAGCGTGTCCGGCCTGCGGTAGCATTACTCGCCTGACGGTTGATCATTTTATAGATCCGCCAAAATGTCAGCTGTGCTTTGCTCGACTACACTCACGGAAACCCATGAGCATCCAGAGATCATGTGCATGGCTGAGTGCCGGAATATTGGCCTATGTGCCGGCGAATGTTTATCCGATCATGTATACGGTTGTACTCGGCAAATCTGAGCCGAATACGATTATTGGTGGTTTCTTCGTATTGTGGGAGTTGAAATCATATCCTGTTGCAATAGTGGTTTTCATAGCAAGTGTGGTTGTTCCGGTTTTGAAGTTTATAGCGGTGTCCTATCTTTTGATTTCTATCCAAAAACGGTACAAGCACAGTCGATACGACAGAACACGGTTATTCCGCCTGACTGAGTTTATCGGTCGCTGGTCGATGATCGATGTTTTTGTGGTCGCCATACTTGCAGCTTTGGTGCAGTTAGGATCTGTGGCGCAAATCGAACCTGGCCTGGGTGCCACTGCGTTTGGGGCAACCGTTATTTTCACTATGTTATCAGCGCTGGCACTTGATTCGCGTTTGCTGTGGGATAACGAATCCGAAAAGACTGTAGCGTATGACACCCCGGAAGTAGTTGCGGAGCATCTGCGATGAGTAATCGCTTCCGGCGACCGATGTACAAGACAGGTGATTATAATCGTCGCGGCTATGATGTAGAAGCAGCCACGCCGAGGGTGGAGCGTGCAAAAAAGCGACAGCGCTTCTCTGCCTATTGGCTGGTACCGCTAATAGCGTTGTTGCTGGGTGCTACTCTTGCGTACAACTCTTATAACCAGCAAGGGCCACTGATCACTATTCAGTTCAATTCAGCTGAGGGATTAATAGCCGGGAAAACCCCGATTCGGTATCGCAACGTCAACATCGGTATCGTAGAAAAAATCGCTTTGAATGATGATCTTGAAACGGTCATGGTCGAAGCGCGTATGTCTGTAGACTCGCGCAGGTTTTTAAACAACCACGCACGGTTCTGGGTTGTTAAACCCAGAGTAGGTGCCAGCGGTGTATCGGGCCTCGGGACGTTGTTGTCGGGTGCCTATATCCAGGTTAATTCATTGGTTGGAACTGCTTATGAGGATGACTTTGTAGGCCTTGAGAAACCACCGTTAACTGAAGAGGGAGCACCCGGTGTTCGAATAAATCTGCAGGCTGAACAGGCGGGGTATGTCAGTATCGGCTCCCCGGTCTACTACCGGCAGGTAAAGGTAGGACGCATAGAAGCGCAGCGCTTTTTACCCGGTTATAAGATTGTGGAGTTCACCATATTTGTTGAAGCACCGCACCACAGGATCATTCGCAACATTACAAAATTCTGGAATGTCAGTGGCGTTGCATTAAATGTTAATGCAAACGGATTGAGTGTTCGGACACCTTCACTGGAGGGTCTGGCGCAGGGTGGTGTCTCTTTTGACATTATTGAAGAGTATGAATTTCCCTATCAGGTGGAGGATGGTCATGTGTTTACCCTGCATGAGTCATTTGAAGCGGCGATGGAAGATACACTGGATCTATCCAACTCTTCCAGATATGAATATGTGACCTATTTTGATGGCTCGGTACGTGGGTTGTCACGCGGAGCGCCCGTCGAGTTCAAAGGCGTGCAGATAGGCAGGGTAACTGACGTTAAGTTGATGTACGACGATATTAGCCAGTCAGTGCGTGTGCCAGTACACATCGAATTTCAGCCTGAGCGATTGCTTGGCGTGAGAGGCGTCGATAGCGATGAGGTTAACCGAGCGATAGCGCGTAACCTACAGGCTAAACTTCAGATGGGTAACTTACTCACCGGGCAACTGTTTGTATCTCTGGAAGACATCGAAGGTGATCCGGCACCACTTCAGAAAAACGCGGATGGTGTGCCGGTATTGCCGAGTGTTAAATCTGACCTGGGGCAGTTAACTGAAGGTGTGCAGTCTGCTTTAACCATGATTAATGAACTGCCAATTGACGATTTAATAACTAATGCGTCGGATACTGTGGTTCAGGCGCAGCAGTTGTTGGCAGACTTTAACGCACTTGGCCTGGCCGGAAAAGTTGACGGTACTTTCGGTTCTGTTGATGGTGCGGTTAATGAGTATTCAAAACTGGCAAGAACTGTCGGTGCGGATATTAATCGCCTGAGCGAGCAGATGAAAGCACTCGTCGCCACGGCGGGTGAATCTATTGAAGGTGTCGCGCCGGACTCACCGTTGTACTACAACATACTGAATGCGTTAAGAGATTTTCAACAAGCATCGCGTTCGGTGCAGGCATTATCGGAATCGGTAGAGAAAAAACCAGAGGAATTTATTTTTGGTAAATAAAAGCGCATCAATACGCAGCGTGCTATTGACTCTGGGTTTTTGCCTTGCGGGGCATTTGGCCGGTTGCATCAATACACCATTGCCGGACTATTACGTTCTGACTCCGGAACCGGGCAGATCGGGGCCTAACCCGGGTGCCGTTGATACTAAAAAAAATGATGTTACAGATAATAGTGTTCAGGTAAACGGAATTAAAAAACTGCCTGACCTTGCGGTCGGAGTGGGTCCGATCACGATTCCGGAAACCGTTAACCGGTCGAACATAGTTACGCCGCGCGATGCCAACCAAATTGAGGTATCCGAGTATCATCGCTGGAGTGAGCCACTCAGGGAAAATATATCCCGCGTCGTTATTACCAACCTGGCTGATCGACTGGGAGTTAGTAAGTTGTATGCTTATCCCTGGCTGCGTGCGCAGATTGATAACATCGCACGAATTGATGTTTTGCAGATGAGCGGGGAGGTTGGCCGTGAAGTTTATCTGCAGGTGCGCTGGCAGATTCTAACCGGTAGCAAGCCGCACGAGTTGCTCGATACACGCATAACCGAATACCGACAAACGGTAAGCGGCGCTGGCTACTCATCACTTGTTGCGGCGTATAGTGCCGCCTATGCGGCATTGTCTGACGACATAGCTCAAGCGCTTTCTGACATAAACGGCATTTCAAACGACAGCTGACGCAAGCTCCCGTTGTCGCGTCGGTGCTGTTTTTTGTTTTCTAGTCGACACACTGTGATCCGGTGAATCATATTCTCCTGTTGTTTGATACAGTAGAAATGTTTCTTAAGCACTGAGGTCTCATGGACAATCTGCATAACGCTGGCGCACACCTGCAGGAATTAGATGCACGCCATCACCTGCATCCATTTTCTGACTCAGTATCTCTTGCACAGAGAGGTGCACGGGTCATTACCAAAGCAGAGGGTGTGTATCTGTGGGATGCGGAAGGAAATAAATTTTTGGACGGCATGGCAGGCCTCTGGTGTGTCAATGTGGGCTATGGCAGAAAGGAGATTCTGGATGCGGTTGCAGCGCAGATGCAGCAGCTGCCCTACTACAACACTTTTTTTCAAACCACCCATCCACCGGTTGTGGAGCTGAGTGCAAAAATCGCGGAACTGACGCCTGATGGATTAAACCGGGTTTTCTTTTGCAGTTCCGGTTCAGAGGCAAACGACACGGTTTTAAGAATGGTGCGTCACTATTGGGCATCTGTCGGCGAGCCGGATAAACATATTGTGATCAGTCGTGAAAATGCATATCACGGCAGCACCATGGCTGGTGCCAGCCTTGGTGGTATGAAGCCGATGCACAAGCAAGGTGGGTTACCGATTGCCGGAATAGAGCACATCATGCAACCTCACTGGTTTTTACACGGCGAGGATTTATCAGAAGAAGAGTTTGGAATAAAAGCCGCGCAGGCGCTGGAAAATAAAATACTTGAAGTCGGGGCGGACAAGGTTGCAGCTTTTATTGCAGAGCCGGTACAAGGGGCCGGCGGCGTTATTGTGCCGCCTTCTACTTATTGGCCTCTGATTCAAGAAATATGTCGTGAGCACAATATACTTCTGGTCGCAGATGAAGTGATATGTGGCTTCGGAAGAACGGGTAATTGGTTTGGCAGCAATACCTTTGATATTAAGCCGGATTTAATGGCTATTGCTAAAGGGCTTTCATCAGGTTATCTGCCAATAGGGGGTGTTGTAGTTAGTGACAGAGTGGTTGAGGGACTCGAGAGCGGTGGTGAGTTTAATCATGGCTATACCTACTCCGGGCACCCGGCCTGTGCGGCGGCGGCCCTTGCCAATATCGGTATTATGCAATCTGAAAATATTGTCGACACAGTAGGTAATGCCACAGCACCATATTTCCAACAGAAGTTATCGGAGTTTTCTGCACATCCTAATATCGGTCAGGTGAGAGGGGTTGGTTTACTGGGCGCTTTACAGTTGGTGCCAGACAAAAATCAACGTAAGTCATTTGAAAAAACTGATGTGACTGGTGTGCGCTGCCGGGAGCACTGCCTCGACAACGGGCTTGTGATGCGCGCTGTTGATGATGCAATGATTATCAGCCCGCCCCTGACTATATCAAAGGCTGAAATTGATGAGCTTTGCGATAAAGCGTTAAAAAGTATCGAGCAAACATTTTCCTAGGCTCGCTTGCAGTATTACGCTTTGAGTAGCGCGATATGTTGTGAAAGGAAAGTTTGTGACACTCTTACAAGTGAGCATCTACTGCGAGTGCCTTGGTGGAATACAGGATGTGTTGACTGACTCCTGCAATATTCATTGAGTGCGAAGCTCCATTTTTTAAAGATAATTAGTTACGGTGTTTCAATGCAGTTCTGTAGCTGCGATGTTTGGCGTAAACTGGACGGTCGATCGTTGGCCTGTTTGGCTGCAGACGCGTTAATAATATATGTATATACCTATCGATCCTGAATTTCGCAGTCATGCTTTGTCTGCAGCTGCTGCATTTTTTCTGTTGCTGGTGTTAAGTGCCTGCAGCGGCGACTCGGCAACAGCCCCACAACAAATGACCGATTCGCTGGGCACTGTGGTTGTACCGACGGGTAGTCAAATATCAGGTCAGGGTGATAACAATACTGGCGCTGATGCGAGTGCTCCAGACACGGTAGCACCTCCGGTCTTAATGAGTTCTGACGGCGCTGCTGCAATTACTGATGTGGTGTTGGTCACCGGGCAGTCAAACGCACTCGGTGCTGATACATCCTACGATGCAAATATTGATGTGCCACATCCTCGCGCTTTTGCATTTACTGAAGAGGGATGGCGCGTTGCTGATCTTAATCAGGTATGGGATCTTGGCTGGCATCCCCGGAATTTCCCGGATACTGATCCGTCTAATAATTTTGGCTTTCACTTCGCACGTAAAGTAGCCGAGCGCAGATCGGACAGGGTGGTGGGTTTTATACTGGTAACCGCCCCTGGTGAAGGCATTAGTCACTGGGACTATGAATCGGAATTTTACGTAAAAATTAGAGAAAGAGTTGTCATAGCGTTAAATGAACTGCCGTCGAAAGCTACCATAGATGGCGTATTGTGGCATCAGGGAGAAACTGACTGGGCGGATTCCGACTTCTACACTTCTAAACTTAACGATGTTATTCGCAACTTTAGAGGTGAAAGCTGGTTTGGCGACCGTCGACCGTTTATCTGTGGTGAAACAGTAGAAGCTCCGGTTAACAACAGGCTGACTGCATTGAACACTGACGGTGATATCTGGACTGGATGTGTAACTTCTGATGCTGCACCTGTGTTTCTTGATGGTTTGCACTTTTCTGCAGAAGGTCTTCGAATAATGGGTACCCGGTATGCGACTCAATACCTGCAGATGACGGAGCAGGTAGTCGACTGACTTTCCTGAAGTATGGTCGCCTGGTGTTCAACGGGATCGGCCTGCCGGAATTAGTGCTGCAGTCAGGTTCTAAAAAACTGACTACTACAGCGACCGTTTGCGAGGTCTGACTGGAAACTTCCGATTGCTGGGTTGGTTTGCTGACGACGGTATTTTCATTTGTGGTAAATCGCGCAATTCTCCGGTTATTGAGCGACCACTGGCTCTGAATGTCGATGGTGATCCGAGCGATGGGTGTGTGGTGGCAAGTTATCTGGAATCAATTGGTGACGTTATTCACTTCGATGCACTTTCGCCCGGGATGCTCGGGTTGATGTTATGCGGATGAATATCAATCACTTAGGTGATTATTAGAACTAATACTATTTGTAAATTCCTGTTCTAGTTGTAATATTTCTGAGTCACTCGACAGAATTGGTGTATTATTTTTGACACACTAAGAGCCTGTTCTAAACGGTCGTCTGCTTGTGACTCTTTTAAAACGCGTGACAATTCTACTACTGGCTTCCGCTGTTTACGCCTGCGGGAGTGGTTCATCTGATCCTGTTGTAAATGTTGAGGGTCGGTCTGCAGCGAGTGATCGTTTCTCTGCTGAATCGGATCTTCCGGTGGATGTTAATGACAGTAGTTCAGCGGATGAGATATTGGCTGATGAGCCGGTAAATGGTTCCTTTGAACAGGCGACTGGTGCTGCCAGGATTACAGACGTTGTACTTATTACCGGGCAGTCAAATACACTGGGAAGCGAAACTGCTTTCGATCCGGTATTAGATCAGCCAGTCGAAAACTTCTATGCCTACACCAACAACGGGTGGGAGCCTGCAAGCCTGCGACAGGTTTGGGACCTTGGTACGCACCCGATGCTTGGTCTGGGGGATGATCCTCATAACAACTTTGGATTCCACTTCGGCAAAACAATTGTCGCGCAGCGCAGTGATCGGGTAGTGGGCATAATTCTGGTATCAGCACCGGGTGAAGGTATCAGTCACTGGGACATCGACGGTTTCTTTTTCAGAAAGATACGCAACAAAGCGCTTCTGGCTCTTAATGAATTACCACATAAGAGCGCTGTTGATGGCATTTTGTGGCATCAGGGAGAAACTGACTGGAGCCGGGACGGTTCCAACGATCCGGATCTTGAAGATTTCCCACCTAACGATTACTACAGCAATAAACTTTGGAACCTTATCAATAACTTCCGTACGGAAAGCTGGTTTGGTACCGATCGACCGTTTATCTGTGGTGAGACAGCCAGGTCGCCAATAAATACGCGGCTGAATGCTCTGAATCGTGACAGTGACAATAAGACCGCCTGCGTTCCGGGTGAGGGCTTGTCGACATACGATGAAGAGCAAGTGCACTTTGACGCTGAAGGCTTGCGCCAGCTCGGCGCGAACTATGCCGAGGTATACCTGCAAATGACAAACTAGCTTCGGTCACGGTAAAGCGCTTTTACACCGGGCATAAACTATCCGGGCTGGTTTGACATAACTGCACTACATCACACTAATTTACAACAAGCGGGCATGTTTCATGAATTTGATTCGGTAGTTGTTTATACGGATCCCTCTCATGCAAATTTGTTCTCTGAGCGCCTTTGGTGTCGCTCGTGCCCGCGCTGCAAGCCGGACAATTCTTAGTATTGGGATAGCCGTTTCTGTACTGACCCTCGCAGTCACTTTACCTGCAGTGCCTGTTCAGGCGCAGCAATTTCCGGATTGTGTTTCTGCATCTTCGGATGCCGATGGCGATGGATGGGGATGGGAAAACAACCGCTCCTGCGTTGTTGTGGAAAGTTCCGCTACGTCTAACGGTTCGTCACATCCTGAATGCCGCTCCGACGCGACTGATCCGGATGGTGATGGTTTCGGTTACGAAGACGGTCGAAGTTGCATTGTTCAACCTACTCAACGCAAGAACCATCCGCTTTGCATTAATGGTAGCCGCAGCGACTCAGATGGTGATGGTTATGGGTGGGAAAATAATCGCAGCTGTATTGTAGTTACCGATTGCATCAATGGCAGTAGCAGCGATTCTGATGGCGACGGTTATGGCTGGGAGAATAACGCCACGTGCATTGTATCTTCCGATGCGACTGTCTCTACCCCTGTAGACTCAGTCCCTGATGACGCAACCCCTGGTGACTCAACCCCTGATGATTCCAATAAGGCATCATCTGATTCAACTACTGCTCCAAAAATCGAAGTAGCTAAAGCGCCTGTCTATACTGTCGACAGTATCACCGACGTAGTGCTTGTCACCGGTCAGTCGAACGTACTTGGCGCAGACACGGGCTACGACAGTCAGCTTGATCAACCCGATGCAAAAGTGTTTGCCTATACCGACATTGGCTGGCAGGTTGCGGATCTTCATCAGGTGTGGGACAGGTTCCTGCATCCCGGTAACCACTCTACCTCTGTTCCCGGGCGTGAGCCCACCAACAGTTTTGCCTTCCATTTTGGCAAGTCGTTAGTGCGTACAGATGTGACCCGAGTGGTTGCTTTTATTGTTGTTCCTGCACCCGGGCAGGGAATTTCACACTGGGATGCCGGCAGCGAGCAGTATCGCAGAATTCAGGACAAAGTAACTCAGGCTTTAGATGATATTCCACACAAAGACTCCGTTGATGCTGTGTTGTGGCACCAGGGTGAAAATGACTTCCTGTATGAAGGTACTGCAGATGCAGATCCTACCGGGTTCGTATCCACTGACTCTTTCGAGTATAAAAATTATTATCAGATCAAGCTTAATCAGCTGATTAAAAATTTCCGCGGGGAGTCCTGGGCAAGCCAGCAAACTGCATTCATTTGTGGTGAAACACGACGTGGTGTTGGTGTAAACAGGCGGCTTAACGCTCTTAACACTGATAACGATCCACTGACTGCGTGTGTACCGGCAACTGACCTTCCAAAGCGTGCCGATGATCAGGTTGGATCTCACTTTTCTGCCGAAGGGTTGCGGGCTTTAGGTCAGCGATATGCAGACAAATACTTTGAAATAAAATAGCAGGCGATCTTCACTGGTCTTTGTACGCCCTGAGTGCATGCCACCTGTATCCGGGTTCCAAAGCGCTGGCTAGTGCCCATCCGGAAACAGGCAAACCGGTTGCCTATACCACTCACTTTCCGCACGTAAACAAGCTGCACACCTAACTATTCTGAAAACCGGGATTGTTGTTTGTGTGCCGACTAAGGCGTTTGCGTATATTGATACTGGCTGGCAAGTTGTCAATCTGCATCAGGTGTGGAACAGATTTATGCACCCCTGCAATCTTTCATCGTCTCAACCGGGACGTGACCCATCCAACAGTTTAGCGTTCCATCTTAGTCGAGTCGCTGGTGAAAATAGACGCAACTCGTGCAGCGGTCTTTAATGTCGCCCCTGTTCCCGGGTGTGGAATTTCGCATTGGGATGCTGGTAGTGAGCGTTACCGCAGAATTCCGGGGGAAGGACGTCAGGCTTTAAACAAAATTCCACATAAAATACACCCTCGATGCGGTATCATAATGGCAGGGTGAGAAGGAGCTCCTGTGCGAAGGTGCAGCAACATTACTGCAACAGGATGGTCCTCCGTGGACACCTTTCTGAGCGCGGGAATTAGTATCAGATTAAGCTCAAAACGCTAGCGAAGAATCTCCACAATGAGTCCTGCGGAAGTAATCAAATGGCTTTCATTTGTGGAGATACCTGGCGCTGTGATGGTGTAAACCAACGACTTAAGGCCCTCAATACAGATGCTGATGCGCTTACTGCGCGCGTGAAAGGGTCAGGATTCCCCAAACGTATCAATGACCTAGCTGGGTCGCATTGTTCGACGGAATGGCTGTGGATTATCGGTCGGTGATACACCGACGAATATTTTGAAATAATTAGAAGGTGATGTTTGATGGGAAAGCCTGAAAACATAGTTAGAAAAATCAGGTATTTCCTTGTCGCGGCAACTGTGATCGGTCTTGCCGGATGTGCTGGCTCTGGTGATGAAAGTGCTTCAGAATTAAATAGTCAGATGGTGAGCGGCCAAAGCGTCGGTACAGATGCCTTTAATGGCCAGGTCAACAGCCAGGGCAATGGCGATATTAGTAACGACAGCAATCCGGCTGAAAGCGGTAACTCTCCGCTTGAGTTTATTCCCTTTTGCACCATTCCGGGCAGCGACTCTGACGGCGACGGTTTTGGATTTGAAAATGGCAACAGCTGCCGTGCGGCTGGTAATTCCGGCGTCATCGCTGAGGCGACTGTTGCAGATATCAATCATGTGGTTGTTGTTACCGGCCAGTCGAATGTTGAAGCACCTGAAACTGCATTCGATGCGGTACTCGATCAACCTCACCCCAGAGTCATGGCTTTTACTGACGAAGGCTGGCAAATGGCCGATCTGCATCAGGTGTGGGATGAACATGCGCATCCTGGAAACCATTCGTTAACTGATCCTACTCGATCGCCAAATAATAACTTTGTTTTCCACTTTGGTAAGTCACTGGCGCAGCTTGATCCAACTGCCGTGCCGGCGTTTATTGTGCTGGCAGCACCTGGTAAAGGAATAGCGCACTGGGATCTTGATTCAGATTTTTATCAAAAGATGCGCAACAAGATCACCGATGCGCTGGCGCAGATTCCTCATCGGGATACCATTGACGTGATGTTATGGCATCAGGGTGAAAGTGACTGGTTATACGAGGGCACTTCTGATCCGGACTTTACAGAGTTCACCAACATAGACTCCTACGAGTACAAAAATTACTATCGACTAAAACTGGACAAGGTGATTGCAAACTTTCGTTCGGAGCGTTGGGCGTCAACTGATTTGCCGTTTATCTGTGGCCAGACGCGTATTGCTGAGGGTGTTAACAGAAGGCTGATGGCATTAAACGATAACAATGACTCAAATAGTGCCTGTGTTCCAACCACTGACCTTCCTTACCGGTTATCAGATCCTACCGGTAACCATTTTTCGGCAGCTGGTTTGCGTGAGCTGGGCCGCCGATACATGCAGCAGTATCTCGACATTATCCGAAACTAGTGGGTCGTCTCGAAAGTTGGTGAACAAACTTTTCACAGCAGCTGTCGTCAGGGCAAGGCAGAAAAACGCAGGCA
>CAZYRP010000009.1:0-52735 GCA_964649465.1 uncultured Granulosicoccaceae bacterium
AACTTGCTTGCTGCTGTAAACTTGCCTGCTGCTGTTATACAACCGTGTATTGACATCAGGTTTAAACTCGAAATATATTTTTAACGGGATTAGTTGTACGAAAAATGCAAGTGGCGGACCACGCCAATTTCTCTGTAAGCAGAAAGATGAGGAAAATTTATAGGATAGGCTGGAAAAGATAACCAGTACTTATGTATGCCCGGCGTAAATGTCGACAGACAACATGTGTTTCGGAAATTGAAAACGACAGATCGTTTTGTAATCAATTATTTATATTAGCTACCGCAATAAGACACATTATTTAACTTATGTAGTTTCACTTAATGCGAACACAAAGCGAACTATCGGTATTGGTCACTGCATCACAGTGATTTAGCCATCAGTGGACCAAACCTTGTTTCCTGTCACCGGGCGTTGCGCTATTACTGCCTGATGTTTAAAGCGTTAGCAAGTTTGTCATCTGTATGTATTGGTCGTGCACGAGAATACAGTAACTCGCAGGGCTGACTTACTTAATGCTCTGTTCCGGCAAACTATTATAAAGCGGGCTTAACCAGCCAGTGCAGGGGACTGTCGCCCTTTCTAATCGCGGCAGGCGCAAAAGCTCTGTGCGATGTTAGTCAATACCCGACAGATCAGAAATCAATCCGGACGCGCGACATTTGCTATCTGCTCAACGATTCAATTTGTGCGTCGCTACCAATAAGAAATAAATGCGCGACCTGCCACGGCTTGAAAAAAAACAGCGGCAACGCACGTTATATAGACAGCGGTTAATAGTATCGCGATGTTCCTGTCTCGCGTTGAGTTCAGATCGATAACGCGCGTCCGAGCTAACAGGAATCCTGCGAATGGAATAAAGTGCATGGCATGGGTAGCGAAAAAATGGGCTACCCGCAGATCACCGGAAGCGCGTAACCAACCCGTGAAAATCATTCCATCGGACTCAGACACAGCACTTGCACCTGCTGGTAAGACTGCGTGCCCGACACCTGATGACAAATATCCTGCGGTGATCAGTGTAAGTACGAAAGTGGTGACAAGACCCAATGCCAGGCTATAGCGAGTTATGTGGGACAGGCAAGAACGCGTGTTACGCCATATACCAATGCCGATCACCAGCGATTGGGTAGTCAGGATAACTGCCAGTATTCCCATTAAAGGGTATATGGGAGTAAGTATCGGGTGGGTTCTGTTGAAGTGTGCTTTTTCGCCGATAGAGGCTGCAAAAATAAGCCAGAGCATTTCCAGGGCTATGCACCCGATCACGAGTGTTGTGAAGCGATTGAATGTTTTACTCTCTCGCCATTTCTCGGGTAGATAGTTGCAAAACCATGACAGTGTCAATGCATAGAAAAATAGCGAGGCGGTGAATTTTATCGGTTTAGTCCAGGTATTGATTTCAAGTACCGTTCTTGTGTCAATGTTGTACGCCAAAATCAAAAATGGTGCTAATAGTGATAATGCGACAGCACACCCAAATAGTGCCACTTGACCACCGCGTATCTGATACCAAATAGTATCGGCTGGTGTTGATCTCCAGCTCGGCTGTTTGTATTGTAAATGCGGTAAGTCACTGTCTGTACCAGGGGTATCATCGATGGGATTCCAGTACATGGTCAGATAAGTAAGCCATAGAATCGTATGCAGAAGCAGACCAACAGGTCCCAACATAAACGTGGCTAGCAGACACGGTATAACAAGTATTCGATTCATCTTATTGGCTACTGCATGACTGGCAATAGCCCAGCCAATTATAAGGTCAAACGAAAGATAATGGACCCAGCCTGCGAGAACAGCTCCCGGATAATCAAAGAGTGCCATCACATTAGTTAGAGAGTCGAACCCACCGTCAGCAGAACTAAAATGTAACATCACGGTTATTGCGTAGATCACCGCCAACACCAGAGGTACGCATAGCCCCAAATAGCGCGTTTTTTGACGGAATGCTTTGGGCAGAAACATCCAGATGACTAGCCAAAGCCATCCGGGTAAGGCCAGTGCATTTGCGAAGTTAAAGGCAGTTTCCAGGTCCGTAGAATACATCTCCAATCGCTCCATTGAACTTTACAGTGTAAAGAAAAACCTAAAGCAATATATTGACTACGTAACAAGCGTGTGACAAGACGTTTTGAGGCAACGTATCTGCAATAAAAAAATAGTTGGCAATCTATCGGGTGAATTAACAGGACCACTGGGGTAGTCCACGGCCAATGTGGTAAAATGCCAGAAAACATCCTGTAGCCAGAATAACGAGAACAATCTATGACCATTCAAATTTATGAACTGTGCGGAGCGGATCCCAAACACCTTTTCAGCCCACACTGCTGGAAGGTCCGTATGGCCGTGGCACATAAAGGCCTGCCCTTTGAAACGATACCTGTACCGTTCACCAGGGTGGCCTCTACAGAAAATGGCGAGTCAAGGCGGGTGCCGGTTATTCGGGACGGTGAGACAGTTATTGAGGAAAGCTATGAGATCGCAAAATATCTTGAGGCAAACTATCCTGATAAGCCGAGCCTTTTCGGTGGCGAGGGCGGTGAAGCGTTGACCATGCAAATTATCAACTGGACACAGGTTTCACTGCATCCGGAAGTAGCAAAGCTGTGTCTGATGGACATCTACAACTCACTGGCACCAGAGGATCAGGAGTTTTTTCGCACCAGCCGTGAAAAGATGTTCGGCTGTACGCTTGAGGAGTTTTCATCAAAACACCCGAAAAATTCGGAGGCACTGAACAAGGCTCTGACGCCATTAGAGATGACACTGAAATCGCAATCCTACATTGGTGGCAGCTCGCCGCTTTTTGCAGACTATGCGGTGTTTGGCGCTTTGCAGTGGTTAAACACCACATCGAGCGTCGACTACCTGAGCGGGGACACAAAAGTGTCCGGTTGGTTTGACTCGTTACTGGATATGTATGATGGAATGGGGCGCAAGGGTAAGTTAGCTGCTTAACAGACGGATTTACGTCAATACGTTCCGCGCCTGGTTCAATAAAGCCGTAGCGAGTAGGTATACGGCTTTCTTCACATGAGTGATATTGATGCACTCAAAGCACTGGTAATCGATGTTCTCGAACAGCGGTTCGAATCGTCTATTTTAGGTAATGTTTTGTATACTACGGCTGACAACTGGTCCATAGGCAGGCCAGTTCAACAGCAATGTGTGCACCGGCTATAGCTGTGATACCTGCATGATCATACGGTGGTGAAACTTCCACTACATCCATTCCTTTAAGTTGCAAACTACCTGAAAGCGCTCGAAGTATATCCATTGCATGTGCACTGCTGGGGCCTCCGGAAACCGGTGTTCCGGTACCGGGTGCAAAAGCGGGATCGAGGCAGTCGATATCAAATGTCAGGTAGCAGGGATGATCGCCAATAATATCCGTGATACGTTTTGCGACTTCCACGGGTGTGGATCGATTAACCAGTGGTGCATCGAGAATGTTGACACCCATGGTGTCTTCGTTGGTTGTTCGAATGCCCACCTGCACAGAACGTTCGGCGACAATCACTCCATCGTTTATCGCGTGACGGAACATGGTGCCGTGATCAATTCTGTCTGGTGAGTTGTCTTCCCAGGTATCGGAATGCGCATCAAACTGTAGTAAAGATAGCGGTCCGTATTTGGCGGCGTGTGCTTTTAGAATCGGATAAGTGACAAAGTGATCACCACCGATAGACAACACCGCTGCACCAGCATTGATGATTCCGCTGATATGGTTTTCTATTGCCTGCGGTATCTCGCTAACTTTCGCGTGATCAAACTGGCAATCACCGTAGTCGACGATGCGTTTTGTTGCAAAAGGATCATCACTCCAGCCATAAGGTGCATCATGAGCCTGCAGTGTGGATTGCTCACGTACAGCTCTGGGGCCGAGCCGCGTGCCGGGTCTGTTAGTGGTTGCACAATCAAAGGGGATGCCGGTAACAGCCAAATCGACCCCGGTAAGATCCTGTGTAAATGGCCGACGCACGAAACTTGGACACCCGGCAAACGTGAGTTGCTGAATATATCCCTGCTGAGTGGTCAGGTTTGAGGACTGTTTTTTACTGGTCATGGCGTTCAGATTGATTTCGATGTTGACTACAATTGCGATGAAGAATGTCGACGGGATTCAAACCGACAATTTTCATCAGAATTATTGTTAACACTTCCGTCTGGTTGTTGGCTTTTGGGCAAGAGTAACCCATGGCGTGTCTGATTCTAAATTTCTACCGGGGTATCGTACTGTGACCTGGCAGTAGCCAAGGTAGCACACTAAAAAACAATTTGAGTCTTCATGGCTGCGTTGCGTTCATTTGCAATCCTGAATGCATCTTCTGCCTCCTCCAGTGCGATTGAATGGGTGATAAGTGGCTTTACATCCACAAGACCTGCGGCCATCAATTCAACTGCTGTCTTAAACTCCGAATGAAAGCGAAAAGATCCACGCAGATCTATCTCTTTTGCTGTTAGCTGCATCATGGGTAAGGTCATATCACCACCCAGGCCAAGTTGCATTGCGATGCCGCGTGGCCTTAGAGCGGCGATGCCGCTTGTTAGTGCCTGAACACTACCGGAGCACTCAAACATCACATCAAAGTAGCCTTTTCCAGCTGAGTATTTCTCTAAAGCAGTGGCGTTGGAAGACACATTAATTGTTTGGTCAGCGCCGCATTTGGCAGCATAGCCTAGTCCATTGTCAGTTATGTCAGTGGCAACAATCTCTGTCGCACCTGCTCGTCGAGCAGCAATTATCGAAAGAATACCTATTGGACCACAGCCTGTGACCAGAACCTTTCTGCCTAAAAGATCACCCGCGCGCTTTGTTGCATGCAGAGTGACCGCGAACGGTTCCGCCATTGCCGCTTCTGCGGCACTTAATCCCTCTGCTTTAACGCACTGCCATGCTTTTGCTGTTAACTGCTGTCTGAACGCGCCCTGGATATGTGGCCATGGCATTGCAGAACCATAGAATTGCATATTCTCACAGTGGTTGTGACTTCCTTCAAGGCAATACTTACATTGGAAACATGGTCTGGACGGGGATACAGCAACAAGGTCACCGATGGAGAAACCGGATGTATCTGCTCCGACCTGGCTCACACGACCCGAAACCTCGTGACCTAGTATCATCGGCTCACGTAGCTTTACAGGGCCGAATCCGCCATGATTGTAGTAGTGTAAGTCTGAACCACAAACACCACCAACCTCTATATCGATGAGTAGTTCGTCTTTGCCTGCAGGTGGAACTTCTTTTTCCTCCAGTCTAAGATCTTTAGGTGCATGTATGACCAGGGCTTTCATTGCGATGTTCCGAATTTGCGGCTGAGTGGAGAAGTGCGGTTGTAAGCGATAGGGATCGCAGCTACAATTGTTACCGATATCATTAAACTATTTTAAACGCCTAATGTCGATGTTTTTGAACAGGATTGTGTATGTCTGCAAGTAATAAGCTCTTTGATTTAACTGGTAAACGTGCACTTATCACGGGTTCGAGCCAGGGAATCGGATTCACACTGGCAGGCGGGCTGTGTCAGTCAGGTGCAAGTGTAGTCCTAAACGGACGCAATTTGGAAAAGTTGACTGAAGCCCAAAAAAGCCTGAAAGATCAAGGGCATGATGTTCAAATGTCTGGATTCGATGTTACAGATCACGGACAGGTAGCCTCGGCTGTGGCGGACATTGAAAAAGAGTTCGGCCAAATCGACATACTGGTTAATAACGCGGGGATGCAACACCGAACACCGCTGGAAGATTTTGATCCGGTCATTTTTAATCAGATGCTGCAAACCAATGTTGCTTCTGTGTTTAACGTTGGCCAGGCTGTTGCCAAATGCATGATTAAACGTGGTTCAGGCAGGATCATAAATATCGCTTCGGTACAAACCGCACTGGCGAGACCTGGCATCGCACCCTACACAACAACCAAAGGCGCAGTTGCCAATTTAACCAAAGGTATGGCGACTGATTGGGCGCAATACGGGTTACAGGTTAACGCAATTGCTCCGGGATATTTCGATACTCCGCTCAACGCAGCACTGGTTGCCGATGATGAGTTCAGTGCCTGGCTGGAAAAACGTACTCCCGCTGGTCGCTGGGGGCAGCTTGAAGAGTTGATAGGCGCCTGTGTTTTCTTAAGTAGTGATGCAGCGAGTTTTATAAACGGACATACATTGTTTGTCGATGGTGGAATCACAGCCTGTCTTTAAACCATCACGACTATACGTCGTGATGGGAGCTTCTGCCTGTGGTAAATCCACTATAGGAGAGTTCCTGGCGCGCGAATTGGACGCAGGCTTTCTTGAAGGCGATGAGTACCATACCCTTAAAAACAAGGAAAAAATGGCTTCTGGACAGCCATTAACCGATGAAGACAGATGGCCGTGGCTGGCAAAGCTTGCCAGTGAAATGCATCTTAAGCAGGGATGTGTAGTGGTCAGTTGCTCCGCATTAAAGAAGTCTTATCGGCAATACATCACCAGCCACGCGTTAGAGCCCGTGTTGTTCATTTACCTTCATGGTAGCAAGGAACTGTTACGTTCGAGAATTGAAGCTCGAACCGATCATTTCATGAATAAAGGTTTACTCGATAGTCAGCTGGAAACATTGGAAGTGCCTGATGGCAGTGAGTTCAGTGTGCAGGTCGACATTGATCAAAGCATTGAGAGAATCGTGTCCTGTATTCGCACCGCACTGATTGCGATCACTGATTCTAAAGGCTCTGCATAGAAATTCGCACTGCTATTACTGAGCCGACTATTGCTTCCTAAGCCGGCTGTATTTTCCAAAACTCGAAAACTAATAAAATAAAGTATTGCGAAATAATATTGCAGCGGTGTATTATCAGTCTAAATGATACCGGTAACATTTTTGAGGAATCATAGTGACTCTTACAGATAAATCCAAACAGCGCGGCAAATCACCAGCCGGCGCACTAGCCATACAGGTTTTCTGCTAATGCCAGTCATCCGTCTTGAGAATTTGTCCAAGAGCTACGGGAAGCTCGAAGTGCTGCACTCAATTAACCTCGAAATGGAACATGCAGAGTTCACCGTATTGGTCGGTCCTTCCGGGTGCGGTAAATCTACCACTCTGCGAATGATCGCGGGCCTTGAGGCGGTCACCAAAGGCGAGATCTATATCGATAACAGGCCTGTCAGCAAGCTTGAACCGAAAGAGCGTGACCTGGCTATGGTGTTTCAGGACTACGCGTTATACCCGCATATGAATGTGGCAAAAAACATGTCTTTCGCGTTGCGTCTGGAGAAACGGCCAAAGAAAGAGATAGACAGTAAAATCAGAGAAGTCGCAGAAGTACTTGGTCTTACCGATTATCTCAGCCGTAAACCTGCTGAGCTGTCTGGTGGTCAACGTCAACGTGTGGCGATGGGACGTGCGCTTACTCGTGACAGTTCAACATTTTTGTTCGATGAGCCACTTTCAAATCTGGATGCGAAACTGCGTACACAGATGCGTGCAGAACTGGCACTGATGCGTCAGCGTGTTCGCAAGAACATGATTTATGTAACGCACGATCAAATTGAGGCAATGACACTGGCAGACCGAATTGTGGTCATGCATGGCGGCAAGATACAACAGCAGGGTTCGCCTGAAGAGCTGTTCAAACGCCCGGCCAACAAATTTGTTGCCGGATTTCTCGGTACACCACCAATGAACTTTTTAGACACCACGCTGCAAGATCAGGGTAACGAACTGTTTCTCGAAGGCAATGGTTTCAACCTCGCTGCTGATGCCGAAACGATCAACAGACTTTCAACCACCAAAGAACGAAACGTATTAATGGGAATCAGGCCATGTGATCTTATCTTTGATCCCGATGCACCATCGGCAAGCGCCATAGATTTAAACGTAATTGTCTCTGAGTATGTGGGAGCACAATCGGTATTGATTGGTGATTGTGGCGGGCAGGAGATCATGGTCGAACTGAAATCGGATACCCCCATCGCACTGGGGGAGAAACTACGGTTTCGCGTCAATTTTAAAGATATACATTTTTTCAACACGAACACTGATCAGGCAATTGGTTAGATCTTGTTCGAAATCTTTAAGTTCTTTAATACCGGAGGGTATATGTTTAGTATTTCAAAATCACTTCGCTGTATAACTGCAGCGTCCGTAATGCTGGTCGGGCAGGCTGTTGCCGGCCCATACGACGATCATGCAGGTACGACATTAATCGTGAACTTTCCAGCGCACCCGCATTATGATGCGGTTCGGAAAATTCTCCCGGAGTTCACCAAAGAGACAGGTATTGAGGTTGAGGTCGATCAGCTACCGTATCTTAAGATGCGTGAGCGTCAGACACTGGAACTCGGGCAGGATGAAGGGGATTACGATTTAATCGCCTATGTGGTTTTTTCCAAAGCCGATTATGTCTATGCAGATCAGCTGGAAAATCTTGCACGCTACTTCATGAATCCAAAACTGTCTGATCCTTCTTATGATGCTGATGATCTGATTGACGGTTACGTTTATAACATTGGTTTTGCTGGCGGTAATAAAGGCTATTTGCAGGGCAAAACCGGTTCTCTGTTTGGCATACCCTACGGTTCTGAAACTTCGGTCCTTGGCTATCGAAAAGATATTTTTGAGAAGCACGGGTTAGAAGTACCACAAACCTATGACGAAATGCTGGATATCGCCTGCAAGATTCCTGATCTCGAACCTGGAATGGGTGGACTCAGCTCACGTGCCGCTTCAGGCCACCACGCAAGCCATGCATTTCTGTTACATCTGGCACCACTCGGCGGACGAGTGTTTGATGACAGCTGGAACCCGATCGTCAACAACGAAGCAGGTGTTAAAGCCGCGAACGCGCTAAAGACTATCGTTGATTGCGGACCGGAAGGTGCGGCGAGCTTTGGTTTTGGCGAAGCACTTGGTTCCTTCCTGGCTGGTGACACCGCGATGTTTCTTGATACCACAGTGGTAGCGGGTCAGATTGATGATCCTGCCAAGTCAAAGGTTGTCGGTAAAGTAGGTTGGGCGATGCATCCTGAAGGTGTTCGCCGCGGTAGCCAGACTGGTGGTTTCGGTATCGGCATTCCAAAGAATGCAGAAAACAAGGAAGCGGCATTCCTGTTAATGCAATGGCTGACTTCAAAGAAGGGTGACAAGCTTGTTGCACTGGCTGGTGGTAACCCATCACGTTTCTCTACCCACGAAGATGCAGATGTGAACGCAAAGTTTCCACACATGAGTACCTTTGGTGAAGCGCTGAAGCACGCTGACCCTGACTGGCGTCCTATCATTCCAGTATGGGGCAAGGTAAACGCTGATCTGGGTACCACGCTATCTAAAGTGCTAACAGAAGACCTGGATATTCAGGAAGCACTTGACGGTGTGGCTGAGCGTACCAAGGCAATCATGACCGAAGCAGGTTACTACACCTGGTCTGAGTAAGTAGTTGTGTGAGGACTCCCGCACCGGGAGTCCTTTTTTATAACCCGGAATTCCATCAATTCATCTGAATCCTTATGAGCAACGCGACTCTCAACAGACTAACGCCCTACGTTTTTATCGCACCTGCGGTAATCATTATGGCGCTCGCGTTGATGTACCCGCTGGGTTACATGATCTACGGAAGTTTCAGAGACTGGGATCCGAGCCAGTCGCTCGGTCAATCTACTTTCGTTGGTCTAGCGAATTACATCTCCCTGTGGAATGATCCAAACTTCAAAGAAAGCGTTGCAGTAACGCTTAAATTTGCAGTGTCTGTCGTATTTTTTGAAATGATTATTGGCGTCGGACTGGCGTTGCTACTGGATCGAAATCTGCGCGGCATGTCAGTACTTAGAACCTTGTTTATCCTGCCAATGATGATTGCGCCGGTGGTAGTAGGTTTAATCTGGCGCTACATGTACCACCCAACGCTCGGAATTTTTAACAACACGTTGAAATCGACCGGATTACCAACGGTTGACTGGCTGGGTCAGCATGCCTTGCTATCGGTGATCATCGCGGATATCTGGCAATGGACACCGTTCATTTTTATTTTATCTTTGGCCGCGTTGCAATCTTTGCCACGCTCCGCACTTGAAGCAGCACGTATAGATGGCGCTTCAGGCTGGCAGCAAATTATTCATATCAAACTGCCGTTGATGATGCCTGTATTGATTGTGACCTGTCTTCTGCGACTGATAGACGCATTTAAAGTGCTGGAAGTAATTCTGGTAATGACTGAGGGCGGACCGGGCTTATCCACCGAGATACTGGCGTTACGCATTTCCCGAACTGCCACGGAGTTTCGCGAACTCGGGGTCGCGGCGGCGATGTCGAATTATCTGTTAATTATGTTGTTGATTCTAACGGTGCTGATGCTTGCTTATAACCGATGGACGGAATATCGGGCAACGCTTGCCAAATATAAGATTGAGGAGGCTTCCTGATGGCTACTTCTGTCGAAAAGGCACCTAACCCGGCTTTTTACGCAGTTTTGGTGATGCTGATCATTATGGCGGTTGGTCCGATCGCAATTATGCTGATCAACTCCTTTAAGCTGGACGTTGATATTATATCCGGCACCAGCGGCTTGTTGTTTATGCCGACCATTCAGAACTACGAGACAGCACTGTGCGACATATTGCCGTATGAACTGGATCACCTTGATTTCTGTGCATTGAAATTTGGTGGGGCATTTATCAACTCATTGATTATTGCACTGGTCTCGACGGTATTGACACTGGTTATCGGCTGCATGGCCGCGTACGCACTGGTGAGATTCCGCTTTATAGGCAGAGATACCGCATCTGCAAGTACACTGATGGTTCGAATGGTACCGCCTGCTGTGTTACTGGTGCCGGTGTTTGGTTTGTGGAATAACGAGTTTTGTATTGATAAAGCCAGCTGGCTGGGAAGTCTTATAAGAGACAATTTTGGTGGGCGTGGCGATGTTTGTCTGGCTGGAACGCACTCCGGCATTATTATTATCTATATCGCGATGAATCTGCCATTTGTAATATGGATCCTGCAGAGTTTTATTGTACAGGTACCCAAACAACTTGAAGAGGCGGCTCGAATGGATGGCGCAGGTCCCTTTCAGGTGTTCTTTAAAGTAGTACTGCCGCTTATTAAACCAGGTTTGGCGGCGGCTGCAATATTCACTTTTCGGATTGCCTGGAATGAATACCTTCTGGCCTCTGCATTGTCTGATCGAGACACGAAAACGGTACCGATACTAATTGTAAATAACATGTCTGAATTCAATGTGGAGTGGGGCGTCATTATGGCAACCGGTATGTTGCTGGCAATACCGCCAATCATTTTCACACTATTCGCATCAAGGCAAATCATCACCGGCATGACCGCCGGTGCTGTTAAAGGATAAGGGGATTAAATGTCAGGCGTAGCAGTTATAACAGGCGGCGGCGGTGGTATTGGCAGAGCAGCTGCAATCGCACTTAGCGATAAGGGCTGGACAGTGGTGGTTGCCGGTCGTACCCGGGAATCACTGGATGAGACAGTTAGCAATCTCAAGCAGGACGGACTTGCCGTTGTTTGCGATGTAAGCAGTGAGACCGATGTAGACAATCTATTTGAAACTACAGTACAGAAATTTGGTCGGGTTGATCTGTTATTTAACAATGCCGGTGTTGCCGCTCCGGCGGTACCGATTGATGAACTCGACATGGCGGACTGGCACAAAATAGTTGCTATTAATCTCACTGGTGCGCTTCTTTGTGCCAGAGCTGCTTTTAAGCAAATGCGAAAGCAGGGTGGCGGTCGAATTATTAACAACGGGTCTGTGTCTGCAACAACACCGAGGCTTTTCTCAGCTCCCTATACATCTACCAAACATGCGATCAATGGCATGACCAAGTCTCTGTCACTGGACGGCCGACGATATGGTATCTGCTGTGGGCAGATAGACCTGGGCAATATCAGCTCCAGTATGGGAGATGCGATGGCACAGGGAGTTTTGCAGGCGGACGGATCAACACTTGAAGAACCCGTCATTGGCGTTGAGCCGGTTTGCGATGCAATTGTCTATATGGCAAGTCTGCCGCCTGACGTCAATGTTTTAAATATTAACGTAATGGCGAATGGTATGCCGTTTGTCGGCAGAGGTTAAAAATATGGTTTTAAACTACAAGGGTAAACACTGATGTCCTCTAATACCATCAGCCTGGATCAGGATTATAATTTTCTGGTTGGTACTTACACTAATCTTGATGTGTTGGCACACCAACCTTATGCCCCCACGTCTGGCAGTGGCGTCTATACACTTAAAATTGCTCAAAATGGTGAATTATCTGAGTCAGGAGTTACCGATGCGTTGAACCCTGCAGTGCTGATACAGCACAGTAACGGATCTATGTTGTATGCCATTGTTGAGACCATTAAAACTAATGGTGAAGTGTTGCAGTTTAAAATTGATGACAACAAAAACCTATCTCCTCAGGGCAGCTTCAGTGCTTCAGGTAAATCCACCTGTTATATCGCTGTATCTCCACAGAAAGATGTTGCCATTGTGATCAACTACTGGGACGCAATAATTGATGTCGTTGCTGTTGATACCGATGGTGGCCTGGGTGAAGTACTGCAAAGCTTCAAGCAGCTTTATCGTAAAGAAGGTGAATGGCGCCAGGTTGAGTATAGAGAAGACCATTGGGAGAACCGACAAGTCGGCCCACATGCACACTGTGCACATTTCTGGAAAGACTGGGTTTTCATTCCGGACCTTGGAGAGAATGCGATCTTTCAGTACCGCTATGATCCGACTAAAAAGCAACTGGAAACCGACACGCACATTAAGTTTGAAGCAGGCTCCGGCCCGCGCCATATGGCAATGCATCCGACACTGGATATCTGCTATGTATCAAATGAGTTGTTTAACACGGTTTGTGTTGCCAAGCTGGACGCATCTGAACCTGAGAAAAGTAGGGAGCGACTGATACCTCTGCAGTATGAATCAACGCTTGATAACCGTGATCAGGTGTCCTACGTGTCAGAGATTAAGCTGTCGCCGGATGCGAGGTTTTTGTATGTGTCTAATCGCGGCGACAACTCGCTGGCTATATTTAAAGTCCTCGATGACGGCAAGCTCGAACGCATTGACATTGTACCTACCGGTGGCAAGTTTCCACGTCACTTCGCAATCACGCCATGTGGTAAGGCGGTACTGGTTGCAAATCAGGATTCATCAACCATTACCTCTTTTACCAGAGACGTTGATACCGGTTTGATTAAAGCGACAGGTGCGGAATACACCATACCTGCACCGAACTACATACGCTTCTAATCATTTCCCAATCGAATAGATTACTTTAAAACAACTAGTTGAGATGAATTACAAGTATTCCGCCAACATTGGATTTCTTTGGGACCACCTCGCGCTACCGGAGCGAATACCAGCGGCCTCTTCTGCGGGATTTGACGCAGTTGAGTGTCATTTTCCCTATGAATTTCCGTCGAATGAAATTAAAACAGCACTAATTAATAACAACCTGAATATGGTTGGTCTCAACACCTCGCTTGGTCCTGAGGGAAGTTTTGGACTGGCTGCATTGGCGGGTCATGAGACACAGGCAAAGCAGCTGATAGACCAGGCCATTGCCTACGCCGTCGATATTGATGCTAAAAATGTTAATGTGGTAGGTGGCCTGACAGACGGCGATACCGCAGCTGATACGGTATACCGAACGAACTTAACCTATGCCTGCGAGCTTGCAACAACACACAACAAAACAATAGTCATCGAACCATTGAATCCTCGCGCAGTTCCCGGCTACCACTTTTCTACAGTTGAGCATGCCGTGCGTCTCATTGACTCGGTCAATAGACCAAATCTTAAGCTAATGTTCGATTTCTTTCATGCACAGATTGTAGAGGGCGATCTTGAAGCCCTGATCAAAAGATACGCAAAGGACTATTTTGGACATGTTCAAATCTCAGCTGTTCACGATAGAGGAGAACCAGATGCAGGTGAGATAAATTATCCTTACTTACTCAATGCGTTGGATGCATCAGGCTATCAGGGCTACATCGGTGCAGAATACAAACCCCGTGGTGAAAGTGTCGAGGCGGGACTCAGTTGGCTAGAGCACTTTCGGTCCTGATCTTGTAAGCTATTGATATGAGTGACAAGAAGCAACCGGTAAAAATGGAAGACGTGGCGCAGGCGGCTGGTGTGTCGCGCATGACCGTGTCCCGGGCGTTGCGCAAAGACGGACTTGTGTCTGATAAAACACGCCAGCGTATATTAGCTGTCGTCCGTGATATGAACTACGTGCCCGATCAAATGGCCGGGAGTTTATCTACTAAACGGTCCGGATTTGTTGCTGCTCTGGTTCCATCACTTAACAATGTGCACTATACGCAAATGGTGCAGGCCCTCACAGATGCTCTCGAAAGTTCGGGTTTACAAATCCTGCTCGGCCACACTGACTACTCCACTCATAGGGAAGAGTCATTGGTGGAAAGCTTATTGAAGCGCAGACCTGAGGCAATAGCGCTACCTTTCGACGGACACTCGCAACGTACAATTACGTTATTGCGAAATGCACAAATTCCTGTGGTTCAACTTTGGGAGACACCACCACGCCCGATAGGCTATACCGTTGGTTTTTCAAACCGGGATGTTGCCTTTTCAATGACTCAGGAGTTGATAAACCTAGGCTACAAAAATATAGCCTTTTTATGTGAAACCAACGATGAATGGACCCGAGGTGCCGCAAGACGTGCAGGCTTTAGAGATGCAATGGAAAATGCCGGATTATCTCCACATCGCATGATCCGCTTCGGCAATCCGCCCATGTCTATTAAAGATGGCTATTTCATTGGCAAAAACCTTAACCAGTATTATGATGATATTGACTGTGTATTTTGCGTTTCTGATGCGCCGGCTTTCGGATTGATATCCGGACTAAAAGAAAAAGGCATTAGTGTTCCAAATGATATAGGAGTTGCAGGATTCGGTGATTTCGAAGTGTCGCGCTACTCCTCGCCAACTATTACCACTGTTAAATTCGATGCGCATGAAGTTGGGAAAATGGCGGCAGACTTGATTATCTCACTGACAGATCAGGATACCGCTAATAATAAACTCGCTAAGAAATACAGTATTGAGGTAACTAATTGTATGCGTGGCAGTACTCGTTCACAGTGACATTGGAACCGCACAAATCATGCACTGTGTACTGTTGCAGTTGGGTTTAGTACACAATTAATAACCACAAAATTCACTTACCAAATTCACTTAAAGGCAGCGTGCGTAAATGAGCTTTTTTGAAGCGGCAGATCCGGTATTTAACACTTTTGTATTGGGCAATGCACCAGTTAAAAAAATAGCCGAAGGTTTTGACTGGGTTGAAGGACCGGTGTGGTTCGGGGATGCCAATTGCCTGCTATTTTCAGATATACCAAATAACCGGATTATGCGCTGGACACCGAAGGTCGGGGTAAGCGTTTATCGCGAGCCGTCAAACTACGCTAACGGTCACACTCGTGACAGACAGGGGCGCCTTATCTCCTGCGAACACGGGGCGAGAAGAGTAACACGCACTGAACACGATGGAAGCATTACCGTAATAGCCGATAGGTTTGAAGGTAAGCCACTAAACTCGCCAAACGATGTGATTGTTAAGTCCGATGGATCTATCTGGTTCACTGATCCACATTACGGCATCAAAACTAACTACGAAGGGTATCAGTCTGAACAGGAACTGCCTTGTCAGGTTTATCGTGTTCAATCATCTGAAAAAGAAAATCAACTCGGGCAGATAGAGGCAGTTATAACAGATATGAACTGCCCGAACGGTCTGGCGTTTTCTGTCGATGAAAAATTGCTGTACGTTGCTGATACCGGCCGTATGTTCAGTGAAGATCCACAACATATTCGTGTCTATAAGGTTTCGGGTAACAGCGTAGCCAGTGGTGAATTATTTCACACCATCAACCCTGGTTGTGCAGATGGCTTCCGACTTGATACCGATGGCAACATCTGGTGCTCTGCTGCCGATGGTGTTCACTGCATTTCGAGCTCCGGTGTGCTGCTGGGTAAATTACTGGTGCCAGAACTTGTGTCTAATGTTTGCTTTGGTGGTCGTAGTAAGCATCAACTTTTTATTACGGCAACTTCCGGTGTTTATATGGTGTCACTAAATAGACAAGGTCTTTAGCAGAACTGATAACCCTGTCGGCATGCTGTTCAATACATTTTGCTTTTAAAGCGTCTGACCATCAATAAGCGTGGTTGGCACAACATTGATTTTTTTTACAGTTTCCTGCTGCAGCTGACTCACCATAATCTCGGCAGCGAGTTTACCGATTTTTCGCATTGGCACAGATGTAGTGGTGAGGCGGTCTGTGTAGATCGATGCAGCTTCATGATTGCCCCATCCAGCGATACCAATTTGATCGGGCACCGGTATGCCCTGGCGCTGACACCACGATAAACCACCAAGAGCCATAGTGTCGTCCTGAAAGTAAATCATATCGATCTCTACTGATTGGTTAAGCAGATTCTCAGTACCGTAGTAGCCGGAATAAAACCCGGGTGTATCGTTAAGTTTTTCAGTCAACACGACCTCACCGTCGCCATTTTCGAAGTAGTCGGTAAAGCCTTTGAATCTCGCCAGCCTGCCTGCTTCCCAATCCATTGCCGAGCCGAGCAGGGCGGCACGCCTGTAACCGCGGCTGATGGCATGTTGCGCCATTTCGACTCCACAGGTGTATTCGTTGAACCCTACCGAAAAATCTTTTGGCGTATTGTTCAGGTTCCAGAACTCGACCACCGGAGTGCCTGAGTCTTTTAGTAATTTAAGCGTGCCCGGGCTGTGTTGGTTGCTTGAGAGCAATACTCCACAGGGTCGCCATTCAAGAATATTTTTTAACCACAGCTCTTCTTCGGTAAGTGATTGATTGTGAGTACCAACAATCGTCTGGTAACCGAGTCGCTGAAAAGTGCGATTGACACTCTCCAGCACTAAACCGAAAAAGTGACTGGAAAGGCGCGGCACACAAACCCCTACCAGCGTAGAAGCATCGGCTTGACTAAAAGTGGTTGCCAGGCGATTGGGCAGATACCCGGATTTTTCCACTTCACGCATTACCTTGACACGTGTCGCTTCAGAAAATCCCTCTTTTTCGCGCAACACGCGCGATACCGTCATGCGTGAAACGCCAGCGGCTTCGGCAATGTGGCTTAAGCCAGCTTTTTGTTTCTTATCGATTTTTTCTTTCATTCTTGTTTACAGCCGGGCGTGATTCTACCTGAAAAAATCCATCTGACAAATCAATGAGTCGTATCGATTGTGTAGTTAAAGCTTGTAGATAAACAGATGATAGTTTAAATTACGTTACCGGTAACGTTACACGGTAACGTATTTCCAGTTATTTTGCTTTGGAGGAGTAAATGGCTATACAAGCCCACGGGCTTTATTTTGACCACGTGACTAAAAACTTCGGTGGCACTCAAGCGCTTCGGAACGTTTCGCTACACGTAGACAGAGGAGAGATCGTTGCATTGCTTGGCGAAAACGGCGCTGGTAAATCCACGTTAATCAAGGTGCTGGGCGGCTTGCACACGGCCGACAGCGGCAGTGTCAAGATTGACGGCACAGATTACTTCCATAAGCCCGGGAGCCAGAGCCAGGGACCGAAAGTAGCGTTTATTCATCAGGACCTCGGCCTGATCGAGTGGATGAGCATCGCAGAGAATATCGCCCTTGCTGTTGGATACTGTAAGTCACGAGGTCTTATTTCATGGCGTGGCTGCGAACAGGTAGGGCGCGAGGCATTGCAGCTGGTAGCAACAGACTTTGACCCGACCACACGAATTTCTTCTCTTACTCGCACTGAAAAATCGTTAGTTGCGATTGCGAGAGCCTTGTTAATTGATTGTGATTTTCTGGTTCTAGATGAGCCCACTGCAAGTTTGCCTGCCGATGAGGTCCATCGTCTCTTTAGTGCGTTAAAGCCGTTGAAAGAGAAGGGCGTCGGGATGATCTATGTATCGCATCGACTGGATGAAATTTTTCAACTCGCAGATCGAGTAGCGGTTTTGCGAGATGGTGAGATGGTCGGTGTCAGAGATGTCAGCCACACTACTTCTGATGAGCTTGTGACGCTTATTGTCGGACAGAAAACACGTGGTATTTCAAAACCGGTGCTGACTGAAGATCAGGTTAGTGACGACCCTATTCTAAGTATTGAAGGGTTATGCACACAACGCGTTTCTAACGTCGACCTGCAGTTAAAGCGCGGAGAAATTTTAGGGATAGTCGGGCTGCGAGGGGCCGGCCACGAAGATATCGGACGGGCTCTTTATGGACTGCAGCAGAGCGACGGTAAAGTTTACCTGGATGGTGAGGATGTACAGCTCAACTCTCCGGCACAGGCTATGGATTTGGGTATCGGTTTTGTTGCAGGGGACCGGATTGTAGAGTCTGTAGCACCATCATTGTCTATCTGTGAAAACACGTTTATTAATCCATCGTTACGTGGTCGTGGAATCCTGCAACCTGGACTACCTCAAAGCGAACGGTCTGTTGCACGCGAGTTAGGCAACCTGGTGGGCTTAAGCCCTAATGACCCCACACTCGCAATCGAAGCTTTATCAGGTGGCAATCAACAAAAGGTAGTTGTGAGTCGCTGGCTCGATACGGATAGAAAAGTGTTAATTGCCGAAGACCCGACGGCCGGTGTTGATGTGGGTGCGAAAGCAGAAATCTATCAACTGCTATTTGATGCAACGAACCTTGGTATGGGTGTGCTTGTCGCCTCTACTGACTTTGAAGAAATTGCCAATGTGTGTCAGCGAGCGTTGGTATTCAGCCGTGGTGAGTGTGTTGCAGAGCTGCACGGTGTTGAACTTTCGACTGAAAATCTTATTCAGGCAGCCTCTGCCGGTGAAACCGAACAAGCGAATGCAGAACTGAACAAACCGGAGAGACCTGCCCATGCAATCCATTGAGTCTAACGCACTCGAGCCAACACGGGCGGAGCTTTCTGAACTATCGAAGTTGCAGAAAGTCGGTCGGCTTTTACCAGTGTACGGTCTGGTTATTCTGACCTTACTGCTAATTCTGCTGTTCTCGGTACTGTTGCCGAATACATTTCCAACCATGCTTAATGTGCGTGCGATTCTGTCAGACAAATCGATTATTGCACTGTTGAGCCTCGCGGCGATGGTACCAATGGCTGCCGGGCGCATCGATCTAACCGTAGGCTACGGAATTGTTATCTGGCACATACTTGCGATATCACTGCAAACAATGTTTGGTGTGCCGTGGCCAATAGCTGTAATTATTGTGTTAACTCTCGGTGCGTTTGTGGGATTTTTAAATGGACTGCTTGTTGAAGTCGCAAAGATAGACAGTTTTATTGCCACCCTTGGCACCGGCACCATTTTATATGCACTTGCACTGTGGCATACCGGTGGGAGACAGATGGTCGGCACTCTGCCGGATGGATTTTATGCCATTAACGGCACCTTTATTATGGGTCTGCCAATAACCGCCTACTATCTGTTTGCCATCACCATAGTGATGTGGCTGGTGCTGGAATACACCCCGGTTGGACGTTATCTATACGCCATTGGCGCAAACCCCCGCGCAGCTGAATTAAACGGTATTCCGACACGAAAATTTGTTGTAGGTGCGTTCGTTACCTCCGGGTTAATGACTGCACTGGCAGGTGTACTACTCGCATCCAAACTTCGCATTGGTCAGGCAAGTGTCGGTCTTGAATACCTGTTGCCTGCGCTGGTCGGAGCATTTCTTGGCTCAACGACAATTAAACCCGGGCGTGTGAATGTTTGGGGAACCATTGTCGGTGTGGCCATCCTTGCCGTTGGTATCTCGGGCATACAACAGTTCGGAGGTTCGTTCTGGGTAGAGCCGATGTTTAACGGCGTCACATTGTTGGTTGCTATCGGTATTGCAGGTTATGCACAGCGCAGAAAAAGTGCGTCGAAAAAATAACCCGCACTACCACTTTTTATATACACACGAGGAGAATCGTATGATTAGAAAACTTAAACAAACCATAAGTGCTACAGCTCTGGCGGTAGCCTGTGCCGCTCCTGTCAGCGCGGCGGATTTTGATGGCCCGTCCAGTGGCCCCGCGGCCGCTGCAGATAAAACAATAGTTGTTCTTGCTGCAGACCTTAAAAACGGAGGCATCCTTGGTGTTACCAACGGTGTTGAAGAAGCATCCGAGAAGATTGGCTGGGAGGTACGTGTGCTTGATGGTGGCGGTTCAGTGCAAGGCAGAACAGCAGCTTTTGGTCAGGCTATTGCGCTACAACCAGATGGCATAATAATCAATGGTTTTGATGCCGTTGAACAACAGGCAGCACTTGATCAGGTAGTTGCCGCAGAGATACCAATGGTGTCGTGGCATTCAGGTCCGAAGATCGGCTGTGATGCACCGGGTGGTATCTTTGCCAATGTATCCACCGATGCGATGACCGTTTCTGAAGAGGCCGCCAGGTGGGCTGTTGAAGATGCAGGTGGTAGTCCCGGGGTAGTTATTTTTACCGATTCAACCTACCAGATCGCCATCGATAAAGCAGATCGCATTAAAGAAACTGTTGAAAAGTTGGGCGGAAAAGTACTGGAGTATGTCGACACACCTATTGCCGATACCTCAAGCCGCATGGGGCCACTCACTACAAGCCTGTTGCAAAAGTATGGTGCTGAGTGGACTCACGCTCTGGCAATCAACGATATCTACTTTGACTTTATGGGCCCCGCACTGGCTGCGGCCGGCATTAAAGGCGATGGGTTTCCAAAAGCAGTTGCTGCGGGAGATGGCTCTGAGTCAGCTTTCCAGCGCATTAAAACGGCCCAGTATCAATCTATAACTGTTGCCGAGCCATTAAATCTGCAGGGATGGCAGCTGGTTGATGAATTGAATCGTGCAATTAGTGGCGCTGATTGTTCTACCTACGTAACAGCTCCGGCCGTAGTCAATATGGATGGTGCAAAAGCGATGGGTGACAGCCCGATTTTCGATCCGGAAAACGGTTATCGAGAAGCGTATACCAATATCTGGGGTAAGTGAGTCTTTGCCGCCACAGATTGATTGTCTGTGGCGGCATTTTCACCAAGGCATATCGGTGCTGCAATACATGAACATACTGCCGGGAGAAGAATCATGACATCCACAAACAGCACACCTCAATCAGATGGGTCTGTGCCGATTGTGAGGATGCACAACATCACCAAACGATTCGGTGGTGTAGTCGCACTGGAAAACGTTGACCTTGAAGCCTACGCCGGAGAGGTACTTGCGATCGTTGGAGATAATGGTGCGGGTAAATCCACCTTAATAAAGATACTCACAGGTGTATACCAACCCTCAGAGGGCACCATACAACTCAATGGTAAACCGTTCTCTATGACTAATCACTCCGATGCCATTGCAGCCGGCGTAGATGCCGTTTACCAAAACCTTGCAATTGCAGATCACCTGACACCAACGGAAAACCTTTTTCTCGGTACAGAACTGACTCGCTCTTTACTGGGTTTTAAAATTCTGGATAACAAAAGGATGAAGCGGGAAGCCGTTAAAACCTTACGGGATCGACTCGGTGTTGAACTTAAAAGTATGGACGTATTGACCGAGAGTCTTTCAGGCGGTCAGCGCCAGGCGGTCGCTATTGCCCGTGCAGTCAGGCATGAGAATCTCAGGGTGCTGGTAATGGATGAACCTACCGCAGCACTTGGTCCTCAGGAAACTGCACGCACTCTACAACTAATAAAATCGCTGCGAGATCAGGGTTTGACTGTCATCGTAATCTCGCATTCGCTTGATGATGTGTTTGAGATATCGGATCGAATTCATGTGCAGCGTCGAGGTCGAAGTGTTGGCGTTCTACGTACTGCTTCCACAAATAATGAAGAAGTACTTAGCATGATTGTAGGAGCCAGAACTGATGCGTAATTCTGGAAAATTTAGACAAGACAGTAAGGGACAACTGCTGTGACTGAATTAGAAACATCGCAGTCCTCTGTGAGCCTCCGGCGGCGACTGGAGCCATACATTAGTTTCATTGGCCCGATGGCTATGATTCTTGTGATCTTATTGTTCATGGGTGTGGTGGAACCGGCACGTTATTTCAGACCGTCGAACCTAAACCAGATACTGCTTGATGCTGCGTTGTACATGCCAATGGCAATGGCAATGACGTTCGTAATTACCCAACGCGGTATTGATTTATCTATCGGTTCAGTAGCTGCACTGTCCGCAATTATCATGGCATTTTTAATAAAACAGTATGCGTTTCCAGCGCCGGTTGCAGTACTAATTGCACTGACACTAGGCGCTTTGATGGGCTTTATCAACGGACTGGTTATTACTCGACTTAAAGTACCGGACCTGATTGGCACGCTGGCGATGGACCTGGTATACCGCGGTATTGCGCTGGTAATAGCTAAAGGATTAGTGCTGGCGAGGTTTCCGGACCTGATTACTGAAATCGGTCGTGGTCAGGCGCTTCAATATATACCAACACCGCTGGTAATTGGCCTGATCACCATGATCGTCGGTTATCTGGTGCTAACCAGAACGCACTTCGGCAGATATACCAAATCTATTGGTTCAAACCCGGAAGCTTCAGAGATGACCGGCATTGATGTCGATCGCCATCGCGTTTATGCCTATGTTTTTATGGGCACCATGGCGGCACTGGCCGGTGTCATGCTAACCGGCAAACTAAACGCGATTCAGGCTACTTCGGCCCCATATTTTAATCTGCACGTTATCGCTGCCGTAGTTGTTGGCGGTACATCTCTGTTCGGCGGCCGCGCTTCGGTAGTCGGTTCGCTTGCGGGCGTCTTACTACTTTCAATGATGATTAACGCACTGGTGACTCTGCGAATAGAGTTTTTCTGGCAGTCAGTGGCGTCCGGTGCGGTAATTATTTTTTCCGTTGCACTTTATACGTGGTTACAAAAGAAAGACCGCGATGGTGCAAGTGGGCTTTCAAGCCTTTTTTCTAACCCCTCAAAGTCTAAAACCACGAGGTTAGTGGTGTTCATTATCGCGTGCCTGATTGTGTTGCTGGCTGTAGGTGCAATGCTCGCGGGAGAGGCTAAGCCAAGTGGCTAGCGATTAAAGTAACTATCTATGGAGAAACAATCATGAAATTGAAGTTATCACTTCTGGCAGGTCTTGCTCTTGGTTTAACGGGGCAGGCTTTTGCACAGCAAACATTGCCGCTAAAAGAAATGGAAGGAATTGCGGACAGAGAACACTGGCTTCCCGGTGAAGTCAATGTGGACGGTGCACTTGAGGCATTGCAGGAAGCCACAGCGGTAGAGGCGCAACCTTATAGCGGAAAACTTGAAAAACCACTGCAAATTGCACTTATTTACCCATCCGCGGACACCTCGGACTTTTGGGCACGCAACTATCTGGCACTAACTAAAAGGCTGGAAGAACTCGAAATACCTTTCGAGGCCACCGAGTTTGCGAGCCGTCAGATTGAGCACTCTTTGCAATCAACTTACACCGCTCAGGTCGATCAGGATTCAGATATCTATGATTTTGTTATTTTTGGACCATCTGAGTTGGCTATTCAAGGAGACAACATAGAAAAGCTGGCTAAAAACGAAGATCTGACCACTTTTGTCTGGGCCTTTCACACACCACTTAAATACTTCGAAAAGCAGCCTGCAGGTTGGTTTGATTTTTCATCAGCGTACGGTGCACTGGAAATTTGCGACTACATGGTCGAGCGTCTGGGAAAAGACGTGGTCTATGCCATGAACCGTGGCATACCCGGTATTACTGATAACCAGCGTTCCGGCGATTTCAAAGATTGTGTTGCGGAGAAAGGTAACTGGGATGTAGTGTACGAACACTACGGAGAGTATCAGCGTGAAGGTGGATTTGAGGGCACCCAGCTAATACTGCAGGGTTATCCGGAAGCAAAGGTCATTCATAACGCGAACACTGCAATGTCAATGGGATCTGTGGAAGCGCAGAAGGCCATCGCTATGGAAAAAGAAATATTTTCAACAGGCTGGGGTGGTACCGGTCTTGAGCTCGATGCAATTCGCAACGGAGAATTAGATGCAACACCGATGCGCATGGGTGACGATGTCGGTGCCGCCACCGCTGAAGCCATTAAAGCTCACCTTGAAGGTAGAGCAGATGAACTGCCATTGGTTTTCCTGGGCAGAATCACAGTTGCACACGATCAGATGAGCCTTAAGGAAATAGATGATCTTGAGAAAGAAGCCTTCCGGTTTTCCGGTGTTGGTGCTCTGGAGAGATAAGGCAAGCAGGAAAAAAGGCGCTCTTTAGAGCGCCTTTTTTTTACGCTGCGAAATTGGTTAATATTAAACATAATCCATAACACGACTACAGGAACTGATGTGGCAGGTAAACCCGAGATACTAACTTTTGAAACCTATGACAACTGGGATACCGAGCCTATGCAGGAGTCTTATACGCTGCACCAATTCCCGGCCAGTAGTGATGCAATGGATCTCCCATCTGAAGTTCGCGACCAGATTCGTGCGTTTGCTTTCAAGGGGCATTCGGCACTCGATGCCAAAATTATTGATTGCTTCCCTAATCTGGGTCTTATTGCAAACTACGGGGTAGGGTATGACACGATTGACGTCAAACATGCGAGCTCAAGGGGCATCAAAGTTACCAACACACCGGACGTGTTAACCAACGATGTTGCAGATCTTGCGGTCGGAATGTTGCTGGCACTTAACCGTGGAATCGTTGGAGCATCGGATTGGGTGCGCTCGGGTAACTGGGCAAAAAATGGTGCATTTCCATTGCAAAGAACGCTAACTGACGTACCTGTTGGCATAGTCGGGCTCGGCAGAATAGGACGCGCCGTAGCACAACGCCTGCAGGCTTTCGAATCCGAAATTCACTATTACTCGCGAACAGCTAAAGATACTCCCGGGTGGATCTACCATAATGACCTGACAGAAATGGCGAGCGCAGTGGACATACTAATGATCGCCGTTTCAGGCGGACCGGATACAGCAGGCATTATTTCAGCGCAAGTCATTGATGCACTTGGGGCCGATGGATTGATTGTAAACAGTGCTCGAGGAACCACAGTTGACGAATCTGCACTGATTCACGCGTTGCAAAATAAACAACTTCGTGGTGCAGCTTTGGATGTATTTAACAATGAACCAAATATAGATCCAGGGTTTCATCAAATGGATAATGTGTTGCTACAACCGCATCAATCTTCCGGTACCATAGAAACACGAAAAAAGATGGGTGTAGTGCAGCGTAAAAATATCGATGCATATTTCGCAAACCAACCACTGTTGACACAGGTTAACTAGAATAGAGGATCGTTCTAACGATACCAGCAGAGGTAGCAGGGGTTTCGTCGGGAAACTCGAAATTTTAGGTACGCCGGATCTGACAGCCACTCGTTTCGCATCTGGAATGTGTCTGGTTAGCACGTCAGCTTCAAGGCACACCTGGTGAAAGATCTGGCTAAGGAGATTGCAGAATCATGTCTGCTGCTTTCTCTCCAATCATCAACACGCTGGCATTCAAATTAGCGGATGGAATCATTGGCATAATTGAAGCGTCTGCCACTCTGAGGTTGCGAACGCCATGCACTCGTAGATTTTCATCTACTACAGTGTCAGACCGGTTCATTGGTCCCATTCTGCAAGTACCCATTGGATGATAGGCTGTATTGCCTGTCTGCTGTGCGTGATCGAGCAACTCGGCATCGCTCTGTCTTTTATTACCGGGCCAGATTTCTTCAGACACATAGGGTTGAAAGGGATTGCTGTTAAGAATACGCCTGCAAACCCTGAGGGCCGCAACTATGGTACGCCGGTCTTCGGCTTCTGCCAGAAAGTTAGCCTGAATTTCCGGTGTAACATAGGGATCAGCCGAAATGGCTTTCACGTAACCTGCGCTTTCCGGTCGGTGCTGCCAACACGCCACAGTTGCACCTGGAAACTTATCAAGACCGGATTGCACACCCTGCGGGTAACTGGCGGGTGTGAAGGTAATCTGTATATCGCTGTTATCAAGCTTTTCATCAGACTTCCAGAAGCAATAAACCAGTGTCGGGGTCAGCGCCAATGCACCTTTTCGATTTATCGCATATTTAATAACTTCACGAGCTAATGCCAGTCCTCGTGTTTTTTCATTGATAGTCTCAGCATTCTGGATGCCTACCACTGACCGAACCGCATAGTGATCACGGAAATTTTCACCGACGCCGGGTAGATTTTGTGTCACCTTTATACCAAGTGACTGGAGCAGAGCAGCATCTCCCACGCCGCTAATTTGCAACAGGTGTGGTGATGCGATTGCACCCGCGCATAGAATAACCTCACGGTTGGCCTTAATGAGCTTTTCTTTGGAATCACTTGCGCCTTGTTTATATGCAACTCCAACGGCGCTGCCATCTTCAATCAAAATTCGCTGTGCGTGCGCATCTGTAACAACCTCTGTATTGCCTCTTTTGACGGCAGGATACAGAAAGCAACGAGCCGGGCTTACCCGTCTACCGCGATGCACACTCCGTTGCACGTAGGAGATACCTTCCTGCTGTCTGCCGTTGTAGTCACGGTTGTGTGGAATACCCAAAGACTCTGCGCCAGCAATAAAGGCATCACACAGTTCGTCGGGTTCATCAACGTCTGTAATAGTGAATGGACCTTCAGTGCCGTGAAAGCCTTTGTCTGCCTCCCCGATTTTCCGTTCACTCTTTTTGAAGTAAGGTAGTACATCTTCATAACTCCAACCGCGATTACCTTGTTGTGCCCAGTGATCAAAGTCCATACGCTGGCCACGATTATAAATATGACCGTTGATCGAACCTGATCCACCCAGGGTCTTGCCGCGTGCATGATTGATTGCCCGTCCTTTCAGTCCGGGGCTGCCGACGCCTTTATACATCCAGTTAAGGCTCGGATTTTGAAGCGTCTGCAGAACACCGGCGGGTATATGAATAAAAGGGTTATTGTCTTTAGGACCAGCCTCAAGGACGCAGACGCTATATTTTCCGTTTTCAGATAGCCTGCCAGCCACCACAGACCCAGCGGTTCCGGCACCTACAATGATGTAGTCAACGTTTGATGATTCCATAACCGGGAGTCTACAAGAAGATGCTGATCTTCTGTACTATGTTTGGGAAACCCGGATTCGTGCCGTCGTATAGCTTTAACCAATGGAGTGCAGCAAATACTCATAATATTGCAGTCACATGACTTGCAAACGTGCAGGCCAACCGGATTTGAGAATGCAGACTTTGATGGATTGGCTGATGTAGAGGAGGGAACTGACAATGGCTCTGATTAATTGTTAAACCAGAGTGCAGGCAACACGTCGCCAATCAATACGGTTGTGGCTAAAACGCGCGTCTTAAAAAAAACCATTTTTTCAGGCTTAGTGCCAATGCGGAGTGTTGGAATTGACAAGTGATCGCTCGCAGATGTATGAAATCAATATTAGTGATCTGGCGCAGCGGATGCTGGCAGATTACGACGGCGCAAATCCGGGGTCAGTCTTTGCCAATGGGCGTCGCCTTGACTTACCCGATGCCTGGTTAAAGCTACTGGTACTGATTGGTTCGGCACCAAACCAGACAAAACTACCCGCTTTGTTCCCGACGGACAGCACCGTGGCTAATAATTGGACATTAAGTGAATTGATACAATGACTGACTTCCTTCTTCTTGCGTTTATTTTTCTGCTAGCCGGTGTCTTTACTGTTCCAATTGCAACACGTTTAGGGCTTGGATCGGTACTGGGTTATTTACTCGCCGGAATCGCAATCAGTCCGCTACTTGCATTGCTGGATGTTGATGTCATCTCTATTCAACACTTCGCCGAATTTGGCGTAGTGATGATGTTGTTCCTGGTCGGTATGGAACTAGACCCCAAAACCTTGTGGTCTATGAAAACCAGGTTGCTCGGCCTCGGCGGTGGACAAGTCGGTTTGACCGCCCTCTTAGTTATGCTGTGTGCCATGGCTCTGGGCCAGCCATGGACGATTGCTTTAGCTATCGGGCTGGTATTTTCATTGTCATCAACTGCCATTGTTTTACAAACATTGAATGAAAAAGGTTTGATGCGCAGTGAAGGCGGACAATCAGCTTTCTCTGTCCTGCTGTTTCAGGACATTGCCGTTATCCCGATGCTAGCGCTTCTGCCTTTGCTGGCGCTGCCCGAATTGGCTGATGTTGCGAGCTCCCATGGTACCGATAGTGGACATGGCGATAGCGATACTCATGGCTCAATGAGTTTAGTGGCCGGTATGAACGGCTGGCAGACCACGATTGTCACGGTAGCTGCGATCTCTTTTGTGATTATCGCTGGAACGTGGTTAACACGTCCGGTATTTCGTTATATCGCGAGCGCGGGTTTACGTGAACTTTTTACTGCCGCCGCTTTATTGATGGTCATTGGCATCGCGTTATTGATGACGCTGGTTGGTTTGTCTCCAGCGCTGGGCACTTTCATTGCCGGCGTCGTGCTTGCAAACAGCGAGTATCGGCATGAATTGGAGTCTGATATAGACCCGTTTCGAGGCCTGTTGCTGGGTTTGTTTTTTATGACGGTTGGAGCAGGAATTAATTTTGGTTTGTTGTATGGCAATCTCTTTTCGGTGGTAGCACTCACCATAGGCATGATTGCTATCAAAGTACTGGTATTACTCGCACTTAGTTTTGTATTCAAAATACGTGGCAGCGATCGATGGTTGTTTGCGCTGAGTCTTGCACAAGCGGGAGAATTCGGATTCGTATTGCTGTCTTTTACAGTGGCTAATTCAATTATTCCACCGGGTTTAGCTGATCAGTTATTACTGGTTGTTGCACTATCAATGCTTCTAACACCTGCGTTGTTCATTTTATATGACCGCGTCATCGCACCAAAGTTTGTGCGTGATCAAACTAATGCTGCAGACGAAATTGAAGAGACCGGTGAGGTATTGATTGCCGGACACGGGCGCGTCGGTGGTATCGTCAGCCGAATGCTTCAGGGTGCAGGCTATAAAACAACCGTTGTGGATTTCAGCGCTGATCAACTGGATATCTTAAGGAAATTTGGTGTTAAAGCCTATTTCGGAGATGCAACTCGCCCGGACTTGCTCGAAGCTGCAGGAATTAAGGAAGCGAAGGTGTTTGTTATTGCTATAGACAACAAACATCAAATCACGGAAGTGACGAAGTACGTTTGCCGCAACTATCCGATGGTGCACGTTGTGGCACGAGCGACTGACAGAAACCACGTATACGATCTGTACGCAGCCGGATGCCGCGATATTATCAGAGAGACTTTTGACAGCTCCGTTCGCACTGGCCGCTCGGCCCTGGTGGCGCTCGGAGTCAAACAGGAAGAAGCAGAAACTATTGCACAAGGTTATGTGCAGGACGACCAGACTGCGATGATTGTTTTAGCAGAACTGTACGACCCTGATATTCCTCCCAGCGAGAATGCGCCCTATGTGGCTAAGGTAAAAAAAGTTCTTGGAGTGCACGATGAATTACTTAAAGAAGGTACAAGCGGATTTGGCAAGCTGAGAAGCAAACTGGCAACACTTGGGGAAGATCCTGCAGAGGTGTTGGAGCGTTACAAAAAAGAATCAATAAAACCAAAAAATTCTGTTTGAGTACGGTAGCTCAATAAAATGCAGCGGCCCATGACACGGCTCTACCGGGCATTCATAACCTCGGGAGCCGGATGGGGAAACAGTGACATTTCCAGGGGAAATGTGTTCGCATTCTTATATTTGGCGGCAGGCTCAGGGCTGGCTAGCCCACCATCTGAGCGTGGCAATGACTGATAAATTAAGGAGTATCAACACTTAGTCCGCTAACGCGATAGGTTAAATACAGCCAAAATACTCCGAAATCACAGCATTTCGATTCACCGTGTTACAACCTGTTACAACCCGATACTCTGCTGCAATGCTTTAAATCAGTCCCTGACCGACACTACAGTTGCCATAAGGCGATAACGAAAACACAGGAACGAACGATGAAACGCTCAACAAAAATTGTAACTACTATAGCTTTGACTATTGGTCTGGTCGGGGGAGCTGCCGCGATTGGCAAGCACAAATTCGGCAGCCATGAAAAAAGAGCAGGGTATGTCGCGGCCTACATTGCTGATGAACTCGACCTGGACTCTACCCAGACGCAGGCGCTGGATGTGCTGAAAGATCGAATTCTCACTGCTCGCCAGAACGTGAAAGCCGACCCGATACGTGAAGAAGCCATGGCACTATTAAGTGCTGATGCATTTGATCGGGCACAAGCGCTGGATATGATCAATGCAAAGACCGCTGCGGTGAATGAACAGGCGCCTGAGCTTGTCAATGCACTGGGTGATTTTCTGGATACTCTTAACAGTGAACAGAAGCAGGAGATTGTCGAGATCATGCAAGATCATCGTGGACACAAAGGTCGCTATAAGCACAGCCGATAAGCGCATGCGTCCGGCAGCTATCAGAGCTGGTCGGGTCTTCCCGACCAGCGTCTGTAGCTGCATACTCAATAACGTTATACTGTCACCCCGGCCAATACGTATATCTCAATGCTCAACGTTCTAATTATCGACGATGACGAAAAACTTACCGGTCTGGTACAGGAGTACTGTGCCCGGTATAACATTAACGTCACCGAACGGCATCTGCCCTCTGCCGGGCTCGATTGTTTAAAGAAAGATTCCTTCGACGCTGTTATTCTCGATGTCATGTTGCCGGAAATGGATGGCTTTGAAGTTTGTAAACAGATTCGTGGTTTCAGCGAGATTCCAATTATTATGCTTACTGCGAGGGGCGATGTAATGGATCGTGTCGTAGGGCTCGAGCTTGGCGCTGATGATTACCTGCCGAAACCTTTTGAACCGCGAGAGCTGGTTGCAAGATTAAACAGTATTGCAAAACGCAAAGTAAGCGATGACGGTGAGTTGTGCTTTGACGGATTAAAGATTAACCAACAGCGGAGACAGGTACTGGTTAATGATAAACCGGTAGAGCTAACCACCATGGAGTATCAACTGCTGGTGCTTTTGGCTACCTCTCCGGGTAAGGATTTCACCAGGGACGATATTCTGAATCATCTCAAAGGCACAGAAACCGAACTCTTCAGTCGGTCAGTAGATATTCTGATCAGCCGTTTAAGAAATAAGCTTAAACCCGCCAAGCCTATTAAAACAGTCTACGGCTCTGGCTACGCATTCGTTTCACCTGCCAAATAACCGGGAAAGGAATACGTGTTAAAGAAATTGCGGCAATCCCTCTCTGCACGACTGCTGTTGCTTTTTCTGCTTACCAGCTTATTGATAGTTGTGCTTTTGATCGGATCACTTTTTCAAGCCATTGGCTCGCAGTGGCGCCATTCCATCGCACCGCATATCGAACAGTATCTTGATTATGTTAATGAAGATCTGGGTTATCCACCGGATCAGCAGCGTGCAAATGAGCTGGCTGAAAAACTCGCAATCAATATATACGTCACCGGGCCGGATACAAATTTTTCAACCAGCGGAAAATCACTGGATTTGAACGACCTTGAATTCAGGGGTCGGAATCACCTGCAACGAAAGCACCGGCGTGAGCAAAACTACCAGCAACGTATCGATTTTGGTGAACATGATGATCGCACAGTTCTTAGAAATAAAAGCGGTGACTACAGCGTTTACTACGAACTGCAGCATAGCCGTGCGCGCTCCAGACACAAAGATAATTTGTGGGTACCACTTTTGTTTCTGGCAGCTATTCTGGGTGGTTGCTATTTGATAATCCGGCGTATGCTTCGACCGGTTCAGGATATCAAACACGCGGTACATGCAATGGGTGATGGAGACTTAAGTACTCGTGTGCCTGTACGTTCTAAAAACGATCTCGGTATTCTCGCAGGCAGCATCAACACAATGGCCACGGATATAGAAAAACTGTTAAGCGCCAAGCGCCAGTTGTTACTCGGAGCCAGTCACGAGCTACGCACACCGGTCACCCGTGCAAAGATCGCGGCGCAAATGTTGGAGGAATCTACTAACCAGCAGAGAATAGTAGAAGATCTCGATGAAATGGAATCGTTGATTGCGGACATAATGGAGAGTGAGAGAGTGACCGGTGGGCATTCCGCGCTGAATACCACTATGGTCGATCCGGTAGAACTTGTCACCTCAGTTGTACAGGAACTAAAAAGTTCGGGGGATGTAACCACTGAATTCCGGACACCTCTGCCAGCAATTGATGCTGATGCAACGCGGATGCGACTGTTGCTCCGAAACCTGATCAGCAATGCTCATCATCATGGCGACGGTGAAACACCGCCGCTGGTGACAGTCACTGCCGACAACCTCAGTTTGACTGTATCGGTCACTGACTATGGACGGGGGATTTCACAAGAGCATCTGGATAAAATTACCGAGCCCTTTTACAGGGCAGACCCGTCGCGAACGAGGGCTACCGGTGGGTTTGGACTCGGCCTGCATCTTTGCGATCTAATAGTTGACGCACATGGCGGAAAATTAAAGATTGATAGTACACCTGGTACTGGCACAACGGTTATCGTGGATCTGCCATTACAACAATGATCCGTTTCAATGCCGCACTGTGCAATAACAGTAGCTATAACAATTACAAAACCCGCTGATATTGTAGTTTTGCTGTGTGTCCCTCGTTGCAACAGCCGTGTGGTCGTCAGTAAGCTGGCGATCTAATATTTTGCTGATTCCCGTGGGAGGCATGCCTGAACGCTAATCACACACGTGCACAACCGCAGATATCGCAACAATGGGATTGCGGTAAGTTATGCCTGCCGCCTCAATCCCTGACTCAATTCACCTGCTGGTGAACCTCAATCACATTTCCTTCCGGATCCTGAAAAAATACCTGATGCCATTCTTTCGCGAAGGCGGTGCCGTAGTCTGAATACGGGATGCCGTTATCGTCAAGAATTTTAAGCAATGCGGGCAGATCATCTGTGCGGAAAGCAATATGCCCGCGATCTACAGGGTTGATCACTTGTCCATTGTTGAAAGCCACATTGAAATCACGTTCGGCAAGGTGCATTTGCATGTTGCCTTCGGTGGCAAAGCGGATTTCACCGCTATATCCACCATTTTCGGTTTCTTCTGTACGTGGAAAATCCTCTTGTGGGATGTTATCCAAACCGAGCACATTGGTATAAAAATCGTGTAAACCGTCGACGTTTTTGGAGACGAAGTTAATGTGGTGAAATTCCAGCTTCATTGACAGACCTTTCTGCTGCTTATAAACGGGTGTTTAATCTTAGCATCAGGGATGATTGTTGCGGTCCCTGGGTTGAAGGTCAACGGTACCATCACAATCCAGCGATGCCATAGGGAGTAAGGGGTGCGGCCCGACAGCAGGCGGGCGGGTACTACCAGGCGGGCGAGTCAGAACAGTCCTGACCCTGGAGGGTACTACAAACAAATACGTTCGTAGAGTTATCTATATTGTCTGTACCGAATGGTATACCGGAAACGTATTTTTTTGTTTTATTGTGTCTAAAATTTGGAAGCCGGAAACGGTCGTTGTGAGTTAATGCAAATTTCTGGGTGTCTTTTCGTCTGACACATCAAACGATTCATCAGATGAGGCAATGAGTTGTAGTGCACTGCGCTGACCTGAAATACTGTAGCCAGCCTCTGTGGGAAACTGACCGTTTTTGTCCGGCCATAACATTAGTTGTGTGCGGAATTCTGAGGTCTTGTAGCTACCGACAGCGACATTCAGGTAGTCCCCATGAGCACCTGGATCAAAAGGTTTGAATATTACTTTGAAATCACCGCCGAGAATATTGCCCACTGGCGTATGCAGGGGCATGGACTCTCCTTGCTTAATTTCGTGAGCGATAGCACTCAATATTGCATGAGCTGATTCCGCAGGTAGCCCAAAAATAATTATTTCCGGGTGTTTGTAGGTCTCCTCAAAACCGATGGTGTGAGAAAATGTCTCTATGCCGTTCTCACTGTCGGCATCAACGTACATGGCAGACCAGCCGTACTGCTCTATATCCTTCTCTGCTTTTTCAAGAATGATTTCAAAACTCATTGATGTTACCCGCTAGTTAGTCATTGTAAGTGGTGTCAGATTAAACTAAAAACCGCTACCTTTTGTAAGACAGCACTGTAACGCCTGAATACCCGGCTCTTCAGCGAAATATCCAGGGAAGTTTCAGTTGCGTTTGTACTGTGTTGGGCAGTAACCTCGACTGACATCGGGATGCCGTATCTTTTGGTGCTTAGTCTTTCGGCCAGTCACACGTTGACGCCATAGTTTGAAGCTGCTGTATTTTACTTGTTTGCGCATCAGTTGAGTAACCTGCTTTTCGTTCAGACTATAAAGTGCTTCGATAGCCTCGAAAGGAGTTCGGTCTTCCCACGCCATCTCAATGATTCTCGAAATGTCTGTGTCGCTCATCGACTGCATCGCAATTTGTCTTCTATTGTTTGTTGTATAAAAATGCTGCCACAGATCCATATAGATCGGTTGTCTTTCCAGTTGATTTCTGTTGTATCCTGTCAGCTTACCGTAAACTGATGCTCCGACTACGGCGGCTTGTTCTATGGTTGCTTCAGAACGTAATAGTTATTAATGTTGGTTCTTCTTTTTAATCTTTTCAAGGAATTTAATGAAAAAATATGTATTTGTATCTGCAGTAGTTGCAACTCTATCTTTACAGTCTGTGTATGCAGATATTGTCGTCAATTTTGTTGAAAGTGCCCCTAAAGACAGATTTGTAATCACAAACAATGGAAATTGTGAATATTCACTCCTCACAATGGAGATTGATCTAAGAAACAGTGCGGGTCGCTTGATTTTTGACACTACAGCCGCTGGTGCAGGGGTTGAAGTTTTTCAGCCGTTTGAAGTCAGCCAGGGCCAGGTGCGATTGCTCTTCGCAGATCAGGTCACTGATGGAGATCAAATGCTTTCCGTTGAGATAAAAGCCCTGTTACCCAACACATCCGCAAGCTTTACAATCGACTTAGATGACACACTCACTGAAAGTGAACTGGGAAACATACGGATTTCGGCTTCAGAGATTATGGACGGGAAGGTTAACGTTAGTTACGGGACTCAGCCAGCTTTATCTGCTAATTTCAGCTCAAAAAGCATAGCTGTTGTTCCTGCACCTGAGTGTGAGACCGAATAAACACTGGGTCAGGTAGAGCAAGAGCCTACTTTGTACCCTACATTTTAGCAGTAGTTAACATGAAATATCTATGGGAACCTTTGCATATTGGAACGGCGACGATCCGTAAAACGCTATAGCAAGAAGATAATAAACGTGATCTTTGTGTGAACCACGAGTGAACAAATTGTGTACCTCTGGATCAGTCTACAGTCGATTGTGTAACGAGAATTCCTTACCTGGAGATTCACTGTAACGTACAGCAGATTTCTTTTTGTGCGGATGTTTCCCATCAATCAACCATTTATGTTACAAACTACATTTTCACCACGCATCCGGATTCAATGCTTAAACATTTAAGTGTACCTGACGAAACAACCGCGTTGACGGTTTACTATGACGGTGCCTGTCCGCTATGCCGTAAAGAGATTGGCTGGTATAGAAGGCAGCGTGGTGCGGATAATATCTGTTGGTTTGACATTAGTAGTTGCGTAGAAGACTTAGTAACCGTCGATCTATCCAGAGTTGAAGCCCTGCAAAGGTTCCATGTCAGAAAAATAGATGGAACACTTGTTAGCGGAGCTCTCGCTTTTGCAGAGCTTTGGTTGTGTCTGCCAAGATTTAAACTATTCGGAGTTATAACGAAGCTGCCTGTAATAACACAGGTTGCTGAACAACTATATCGTCTATTTTTAAGATTACGACCTTCATTGCAACGTTGTGTCAAGCGCATCTAGCACTACCCAATGATTACGTAATGCAGATAATTGTCCATCGGGACTACGCTCACCTCTGCTTCGAATCTGAAGTTGATAGCTATTAGCGCGTATGTCCTGCAGGCAGGCACGCAGATGGCAAAGCGATTCCGACGCAGATTAATCGGGTTAACAATGTATCGGGTTCATTGTCCTTCATATAATTCGTTATGTAGCCAGATAGTCTTATCAGTGTTCGGCATCACACAGTTGCTACAATCAATTCACAAAAAATATACGTGCGCGAGTGTAGCTTCCTCAGGGTGTTTGTGTCACTGACGATCTGTGTGAGCTGAAAGCCACTTGACGTCTCCAAACATACAAATACACCCAAATTCGAGAATCGACTGTACGTCGCGGTAAACCTTCGCTATCAGCGACGATACCGTGTGGTTCGGATAACACTGATACATCAAGCTGCTAACTTATGAATGCAATCTTCCTTGGTTCTATTGGCTCCCTGGTCGAAACATCAGAGATACAACGAGATTCGTTTAATGAGGCATTCATTGAACACGACATCGATTGGTACTGGAATCTGGAAGAGTACAGATTGATGTTAAAATTCAGTGGTGGGATGAATCGAATAGATTCCTATGCGAAGAAGTTAAACGAAAAAGTCGACTCAGAGGAGATACTCAATACAAAATCCAGAATATTTCAGGATAAACTGGCACAAAGCAGTATTGAATTGAGGCCTGGCTGCAGCAGCTTACTAACACAAGCACGAGATGCTGGCTTTGTAGTAGGGCTGGTCACGACCACAAGTGCTGCTAACGTGAATTCAATCTTACACACGGCTACCGAATTTTGCGTCAATCTTCTGGATTTTACTATCGACCGCTCGTTAGTTGAAAATCCAAAACCTGCATCGGAGTGCTACCAATTAGCCCTTGAAATAAGCGGATGTGACAAAGAACGATGTGTTGCAATAGAAGATAATGCAGATGGAGTGAGTGCGGCAGTTGGCGCTGGTATTGCCACGATTGCGTTTCCCGGACGTAACACAGTCGATCACGATTACAGCGCCGCCGATGTGACCACTGACTGGTTGCATTTCGATCTGGTAGAGGACTTGATGGGATAACATCGGCAGATGAGCCGGGTAGCGATTCTCCTGTTTACCAAATATCCCTTGCGACTAATCATTTTTGCCACTGCATTGATGCTTTCCTCATCGGGAAGCAAAGCGGCGTTGATTCCGATAAAATTGCAAGACAGTTCTAGTGCTATACGTTTGTCTATCTGAGGTAGCAGTATTTAAAAACAAATATGTTATGCGAGTGGGATGTGACAATTAGCAATCTAAAAATTAAATATTGAATTCCCTGTTATTCGTCAGGTTATATATTGAAAAATAGTGAATATTCATTCTGATTGAATAACGCTGAGAATCTGGTGCGCAGTCAAATTCCTGATCGACTTGAGGTAACTTTACCGCTACATGCGTAACCAATGTTCCTAAAACAGGTAAATAACCTTCCATTCGGGAGAGATACGAGTCAGTTGGTGGGACCTACGAGAGGTTGAACTGGATCGATAATTTGAACCTAACTGATGTCAGAGCCTCAGGTTCGATTCCGCCTTTGCCGCTATTGCGAGATACAGTTTTAGATTCGACTTTATTTGCGCTCAGAGACAGAAAAACATGAAACCATGCACTTTTATATTTTTCGCTCATTTATTCAGTTGTCTGGTTATTGCAACTGCGAATGCGTCAACGCACACCCATCTGGAATTGGCTACGAATTTAAGTGCAAACTCAATTACTGCTGGTAATTCCACCACGCTAAACATAGCTGTTATTAATCCTCCGGAGCACGACTACCACTACGGACCACGGCATGACTTTGCGACAAACGGCATCGTCACCATTACCCTCCCGGAGGGTGCGAGTGATCTGGTTAGCCAGGATTGCCAACAGACGAATGCCACAACGATGGTTTGCTTGTTGCCGGAAATAAACGTTGGAGCAAGCGTCGATATTTCTGTTACCGCGCAACTTAATCTTGAAGGACACAGATTGTTCGCGACATCTGTGGACGCGGACGATATATCATCAAGAGTTCAGGAGGCAATAGACGGTATCACTGTAATATCGCAAGACCCGGATACGTCTCCTGTAGATCTGGCGCTGGAATTTCAAACAAATACTATCGATACCGAGGTGCAGTATCATACTTCTATTGTTTCTGTAATTAGAAACCTTGATGAAGCCAGTACTGCGTATTTTCCATCGATAGAGCTTAATGTTCCCGAACAATTCGAATACACACCGAAAGACGATCGCTGCACTTTGTTAAATGGCATTGCCAGTTGTAAATTGCCAGTGATGCCACCACAGTCGGAAACAGTGATCGAGATATTTTTCCGAAATGTGGCAGAGGGTTATGATGTACCCATTAACGGTAGTATTGTCTCAACGCAAACAGATATCCTGCCCGGGAACAATGAAGCACAGTTGACTGTTAACATTGAACCGTTTGTACCTTTTCCGATATTCAGTTGCGGCGCATCTGATCCGTTATGCGGTAACTATGACAACAACGATACACAAAACACCGACGACGCTGAAGAGAATGGTGATTCGACTGACGGTGGACAGCTTGAGCAAGATTCCAAAACGGTACCGGAAACCGGGAATGCACTCGAACAATCCACAAGCTCCGGCGGAGGAGCGCTGTCTATTTCGCTCCAACTCGTTCTCTTTTTTATGATCTGCTACTGCAGAGGCAGATGGTCACGCAAATCACAATAAGTCGCTTACATGCAGGAAACCGGGATTGGCTAAGTATTTTTCTGTCAGGAAGTTTGTTTTGAGTATCAAATCACGCCGTGGTTTGAACTGGAACGAGTAGATGTACTGCCTATTGGCCTTATCCCTGCCACTGGTAAAAAATACGTAAATCCTGCTTCCAACCAAAATTTCTATTTCTTAACCTGGATCAACACAAATTTTTAGCGTGCATGTGTCACAAAGGTTCCAAGGGAGATAATTCAAGTATAGTGTGAAGTTGAACGTCTGGAATGATACCGTCACATCACAGTTTTCGATCCGTTAGACCTGAAGGATAGCCTAGGTAGACCTGCGTATTACTCCATACCCATATAGTCCGCATCAGTTAATAAAGCAGAAACAGGACTATACAAATGAATATACGCTTACTCTCACGGCTCGCTGCCAGCGCGATTTTTATTTTCACATTGAATGCATGTGATGGAGGGACTTCACCCTCAGTTGGAGAAGTTTTTGACAAAGTCGCACAGTATGAAACAGGTTTTTCAACGACCAGACCGTACAATGTCAATGCTCAAATAACTGACAATACAGTGGTAGTCACTGGAATGCAGCAACATGGTACGAATTGGCCGGACGATCAATTCGATCAAAGTGAATACTTTACTGTCTCTACACTCAATGGTGCGACTGAAATTCACACGTTGCCGTCACCAATGCGCAACATAGAATTAACCAGGATCGATAGCGGTGAGATTCTGATGTTTGGTGACTCATCTGAACATCAGTTTCACTCACTTGAACAAGGGACCGGCAGAATATTGGCCAGTTACTCGGCTCAATCGGGCGCAAGCTTTAAGCACAGATCGTTCGTCGATATTCCCGGCCCTGAAATTCTGTTTATTAACTTACATAGAGAAGATAACGGAATTACCGAAACAATGACTGCTCGAGCTCGCTACTTTAACGTACATACTGGACAATTGAGAACGTCTAATGCCTCTTTGCATTTAGATAACACAACATGGCATTTTGAGAAAATGATTTCATTACCTGACGGTCGGATAATGATAATACACCGCCCCGGCAATTCCGAAAGATCAGAAACCTCACAGATGGATATATTTGATCCGGTACTTGATCAGTACATTGATGCAGCAGATCCTGAAGATATGCCTGGTTATGTAAGTGTGCGCCCTAAGGTAGATCTGGTAAACAACACAGTCTGTATAAATTCATACTACCAATACGACGTGACGAGTGATAGCTGGACGGAAGGCGGATGTTATGTAAAATTCCTGACAAATGACGGTATCAATTTCTCCCACCCGGACCATGACGTCAACGCCACGCTTTTTCCAGGTTCGCTAACGTATGTGACTGTTGAACACGACGGCAATAATAATATTGAAACTATTGGAACCTACGCCGGGACAACTGAAACGGGGCAAATAGCCGTAGTCACTTCCGGAATCGAGGATTCAATTCGCGATGATGACTGCCGGTGCTATCCGTTAATATCAGCCGGTCATTTGGTCCTGCTTCAGTAAACGTTGCAAGGGGCTTGGGCTTCATTGCTCGAGCCCTTTCTTAATGCTAAGCACTCGGTCTTATGCTAAGTACCTGTCTCATGCTATGTACGTGGGTAACCACCAGGACACGAAAACTGTCACTCTGCCACACACATTTCACTCCTGCGATAACTAAAAAGAAATGGTAAGTAAGTGGTATAGGATAAGTATGGCAATCCAATAAAATATTTTAGCTATAGAGGCAAAATGGTCGTACTATATTCCAGCGGGTCTGGAGATTATGCGAATCTATTTTCGACAGTATCTGAACCACAACGAGCTCAAAGTTAACGTTGGAGTGAGAGTTACATGAAAGCTGTAGTTTACGATACATTTAGAGTCGCCCCTAAACTACAAAATGTCCCAGACCCGACCACTACGCCACATGGCGTCATTATTAAAGTCGAAGCAACCGGTGTTTGCCGGAGTGATTTCTCTGGATGGAAAGGTCACGACCCAGTCATAGAATTGCCACATGTCCCGGGTCATGAACTTGCCGGTATTGTTGAGGCTGTTGGCAAAGATGTGGATCTGTGGAAAGTAGGTGATCGCGTTACCGTCCCGTTTGTGGGTGGCTGTGGCTCCTGTCCTCAATGCCACACAGGTAATCAGCAGGTTTGTGACAATCAGTTTCAACCGGGTTTCACGCACTGGGGTTCATTTGCCCAGTTCGTTGAAGTGCATCATGCTGATCTCAATCTGGTTGGATTGCCCGATGAAATGGATTTTGCTACTGCAGCCAGCCTGGGTTGTCGTTTTGTGACCGCATTTCGCGGCATCGTTGATCAGGGCAGAATTGCACCACGTGAATGGATTGCAGTTCACGGATGTGGAGGTGTTGGTCTTTCCGCAATTATGATCGCAAGTGCCATGGGGGCTCGTCCAATTGCTATCGATATCTCTGAAAAAAATCTAACGTTAGCCAAATCAATTGGAGCAGAGGAAGCAATTAATGTAAACGAAACGGATGATGTAGTAGCCGAAATAAAAGACTTAACAAATGGTGGTGTGCAATTATCAATCGACGCTCTGGGCATAGAGCCCACTTGTGTTAATTCTATCCGCAACTTACGTAAGCGGGGCAGGCATATCCAGTTGGGCTGGATGATGGGAGATGTAAGCACGCCGCCGATCCCGATGGATATGGTGATGGGGAATGAACTTGAAATTATCGGTAGCCACGGTATGCAAGCTCATCGCTATGGTCCAATGATCGACATGATCAAGCGTGGTGTGTTAGCGCCGCAGAAACTGATTACTAATAAAATTGATCTGAATACATCGATTGATGCCCTGTCAAATTTTGACGATTACGGCCACTCGGGCATTTCAGTGATTACAGATTTCTCGTGACAATAATTAGTCTATTGGTTTTGATTGGCCGTTTTTATTTTTCCCAAGACACGTCTTCATAGCGGGGATCAGACAACTATCGATAACAACAATAATACGAGGGGCATACTTCTTATGGTTGCCTCTATGGTGGCCTTTTCGGTTGCTGATACGCTGGTGAAATTCTCCACATCATCCCTCTCACCCGCTCAGGTGTTGTTTTTCCTGACTGCAGGTGCATTGATCATATTCGCGCTTATGGCATGCGTGCAGGCGGATAATTTAATTGACCAAAGGGCATTTTCTCCAATTCTATTACTCCGCTACCTGGCTGAGATAACTGGCATGGCAGGCATGGTGATGGCTCTGGCCAACGTTCCAATCTCGTCTGTCGGAGCAATTACGCAAGCATCACCTTTGTTAGCCGCTGTTGGTGCTGTTGTATTTTTAAGCGAGAAAGTGGGCTGGCGACGTTGGTGCTCTATTGTTGTTGGTTTTATCGGAGTACTGCTTATTGTTCAACCCGGTGCGCTCGAATTTGATTTTGCTGTGTTGTGGGCGGTACTGGCATTGATCGGGCTTTCGGTGCGCGATTTGACGACACGCATGGTTCCAACTGATATGGCTTCATCCAGTCTTGCCACTTTCACAATGGCTGCTGCTCTGCCATTTACCATCGGGTGGGTATTTCTAAACGGTGAGAGTTTGATTGCAGAGCAGGTCAACTGGCTGGTTATTATTCCGATGGTGGTTATTGGCGCTGTAGGCTACATGCTTTTGATTGCATCACTGCGTATGGCTGATGTAAGTGTTGTGATGCCGTTTCGCTATTGTCGGGTTATTTTTCTGCTTGCATTAGGTGTGTTTGTGTTCGAAGAGAGACCTAATGCGTTAATGCTTTCAGGCGCCGGCTTAATTGTTATGTCTGGCATTTACATGATGTGGCGCGAACGACGCACAAAAAATACCTGACCACAGCTGGCAGATTGGAATCGTTGATTTGCGACAAGCTATCAATGTTGGTTCAGATGCAGTGTCAGCACTCTAATAGATCTCAACGTCGTGTCTCCGGCAGGCACTGGCGAAAAGCGCCATTTCTGTACTCCCGGCTTGACCAGACTGCGGCTTATCGACTTTCTGCTGTGCCGACAATATCCACCAGAGCGAGGCTGGCGCATCAATTACACATTGACCAAGTCACAGTACTTGTTCCCCAGAGGAACTAATAAAACCTTTAATCTGCCGCATTAGTGATTATTATTAGTCATATATTCATCAATGTGGAGATACACATGCTCGCAAAAATCAGCAATATTCTACAACGTTCCGCGATGCGTCAAACCCGAGTGCAACTCATGCGTATGAGCGACAGACAACTCGAGGACATCGGAATTTCACGTGAACTACTCAGCAGAGGCATCAGCGAATGGCCGTGGCGCGAAGAGACCGTTACTGATCAACCTCAAAAGTTAACCACAGCAGAGATCAACAAGGCTGTTCGAGAGCTATCAGCAATGACAGATCAGGAACTCCGCGATGTGGGTATAAGTCGTGGCAGTATCCGGCAGGCAGTTGTGGGTAACGCTGAAGAGATGGCGGCTTAACGCACGGATTTCCAAAACAGATAATAGGAACGATATTATGAACCTTGCAATCGACTCGTCAGCAGAGAAACTTTCCGCAAACGCCGTAAAACCAATGTCAGAAGAAGCAACACAGCCGCTGGTCGTGCAATGTGTCGCCAGTCCACCGGACCAATTGCTGTCATATAAGCAGTACAGCCAAAACAGTGCACGGACGGATATGGTGTTCGCATCAAACCCGGGACTAAACCGTGCTGAAAGGCGGTGGCTTGCCATCGGCGAGTACATCGGGACATTGGCAAGCACTTATCGCTCGAATTAGAAGCGCCACTGTAAGAGAAGTTTGCTAATAGTAATTGACGGCGTCACACGGGCTCGCTCCGATAATCACTCTATAAAGGATAAGCGATGGAAGCTGTACTGATATGCATGTGCATTGCGTTGATGGCGATTCCGGTAATTAGTCGTCGATAAAAAATCAGTCACAAAAAGCGCACGCTTTCACGGCCGCGTCTTTTTGATGGTTAATTGCTCGTCTTGGCCCTGGCACCTGAAGTGATTAAGTCGGACTCGTGTTTGAGGTTCAGATCGGCCAGATCCCTCAACAACGCACATCCTGCCTTTACGCAGCATGCCATAAAGCTGATGGAGGCCATTAGAACAAGGCCGCCGAGCAGGTAAGTTGTAACTGTTTTCACGACGGCGAGTGAGAATTCAGTTTCCGAGCCAGAAAAACTCTGAGCAGTTGAGGCGTACCGAACGAATTAGCCTGCGGATCGTGGCGGGCAGGCAATCATCTTTGGGCCCGATAAGTCCCTTGCTCCCGGTCATGTTACCTGTCTCTGCGATCAATACCGGCGTCAATGGCGAATCTCAGCAACGCATTGACAAGCTGAATAGTGGATAATTCCTGCGTACCTTCCTGCCAGCCTAAAAAGGGCTTGCAGCTGGAAGCCACATAACGATTCAGCTAAAAACATGACGAATATCGACACTCAGGCATTGCTTGAAAGACGACAACGGCTTCTGGGCCCGATGTCTACATTCTATGATGAGCCGCTGCATCTTGTTCGTGGTAAAGGTGTGCATGTATGGGATGCTAATGGTCGTGAGTATCTTGATTGTTATAACAACGTGCCACACGTGGGCCACTGTCATCCTAAGGTAGTCGAGGCGATTAGTCGTCAGGCAGCAACCCTGAATACCCATACTCGTTATCTGCATGAGAACATACTCGATTATGTTGAGCGTTTAACTGCCACATTCGATCAGTCATTGTCCAGTGCGATTATGACGTGTACGGGTTCCGAAGCTAACGATATTGCGCTGCGTATTGCGCAAAGCGTAACAGGTAACTCAGGCGTCGTCGCTACCGACCATACCTACCACGGTAATACGATGGCGGTCGCACAATTGTCTTGTACCAACCCACCACCCGGCGGTCATTGGCCTAACGTTCGTCATGTGCCAGCCCCGGACAGTTATCGTGGAGCCCGTACCTCATCAGGTGAGTTGGAATCCTCGTCTTTTACTGCATCGGTTGAACAAGCTATTGAGAGTCTGGTGGCTGCTGGCCATGGTATCTCGGCACTTGTTATCTGTCCGTACTTTGCTAACGAAGGTTTTCCTGACTTACCGCAGGGGTGGCTGGATGACGCCATAGCATCTGTGCGTAAAGCCGGCGGTATCGTGATTGCTGATGAGGTACAACCGGGGTTCGGTCGAACCGGTACACATTTCTGGGGACATCAGTATGCGGGGTTTGTGCCTGAAATAGTCACGCTTGGAAAACCCATGGCCAACGGGCATCCGGTAGGCGGAGTAGTTACACAGCGAACGTATCTGGAAGCGTTCCGCCGTGATTTTCGATACTTCAATACGTTTGGCGGCAACCCTGTTTCAGCAGCGGCAGCGCTTGCAACACTCACTGTTGTTGAGGAAGAAGGTCTGTTGGAAAACGCACGTGTTGTTGGTGACTATGCGCGTGCCGGTCTTACTGAGCTAGCACATAAGTATGCTTGTATTGACGATGTGCGTGGCCGCGGCCTTATGTTCGGGGCAGAGCTTGTTACTGCTCGTGAAGCAAAAACACCAGCCACTAAACTTGCAAAGCAAGTAGCTAATGGTATGCGTCAACGTGGCGTTATTCTGAATTTTCTTGGCATTCACTACAACACGTTAAAGATTCGTCCTCCAATGCCTTTTTCAAAGGCCAACGCAGATCATATGCTTGAAACACTGGATGCAACGTTAAGCGATGTGCTGCAAAAAAGCGGTATTGATGGTGCGGCAATATCGTGACTTTTAAAAGTACGGAAGAGACTCCAGCAAAAACCAGGGAGGGCAGCGATAGAGCGGCAGACGCTGAAGCAGCGAGTGCCGCAATGACACAGGTGCGAGCGTTTCTTGAACATTGGTCACTGGCGAATGCAAACATTACTTTCATTGCACACCGGGAAAACACTGTCTATCGCGTAGATACTGTTGAGGGCAAAAGTTATGCCCTGCGAATACGAAGATCGGGCTACCGCAGTGATGGAGAAATACATTCAGAACTTGAATGGATGGCGATGCTTGCACGAGAAGGCATGTGCGTTCCCATGCCTGTCACTACAACAGATGGCACACGTTTAGTGAGCGTGAACAAGCATCGCGCAGATCTTGTTACCTGGCTCAGCGGCAAGCCACTTGGCAGTAGTGGTAAACCTTTAAATCTAACCGATCCGATAGCGACATTCAGAACGCTGGGGAAAACGGCTGCAAGACTTCACCGGTTATCAGATCAGTGGGTATTGCCGAAAGGTTTCGAACGCCCAGGCTGGCACCACGATGCTTTACTGGGAGAGTCACCTCTTTGGGGCAGATTCTGGGACTGTTCCGGACTCACAACATGCGATGCAGCGCTGTTCAGTCAGTTTCGAGAAGCTGCCGGAGTAGCGCTTACCGACGTACATGATTCACTCGACATGGGCCTGATCCACGCTGACTTAGTGGGTGAGAATATTCTGCTTCAACCAACGGATCCCGACGCTATAGGGTTGATCGATTTTGATGATGGTGCTTTTGGTTACCGACTTTTTGAAATTGCCACAGCACTTGGAAAAAACGTTAATGACCCTCAGTACCCGGCTTTGCGTAACGCGCTTATCAAGGGCTATCGCGAATTGCAGCCAATAGATATATCGGATCTTGATCTGTTTATGGCAATCAGGGCGGCAACATACGTTGGATGGAGTGCTGCGCGTAAAACAGAACCGGGTGGTGAAGCCAGAGCGAATCGTGCCGTAGTTGCGGCACGCGTTGCTGTGACCCATTGGCTAAACTCGACCCAATATAAAGACCACACTGACCGTTAAGTTAATCCCGGCAGATAGTGGTGTACAATGGAGCCCACAGTGCGGCATGGGCGATTGAAGTTATTCTGATATAGCGCTGCAAGAACAGAACCCTAACTATTCCTTTATGACTACTCAGCAATCAGAGACTTCTAACCTGTTGATCATCATTTCTGATGAGCACCGCAAAGACGCAATGGGTTGTACCGGCCACCCGTTAGTTAAAACACCGAACCTTGATTCACTGGCCAGGCGTGGCACGTTGTTTCTCAACGCCTATGCACCCTCGCCGATGTGTGTACCGTGCAGGGCAAGTCTTGCTTGTGGCGATTATGTGCACAACATAAGGCATTGGGACAGCGCAACCCCGTATGACGGCAAGCAGCGTAGCTGGATGGCACAGCTGCGTGATCAGGGAGTACCAGTGACGTCTATTGGCAAATTGCACTTTCGTTCTGGTGAAGACGATAACGGGTTCACAGAAGAATGCCTGCCAATGCATGTGGTTGGCGGAGTAGGTTGGGCTGTTGGATTGCTGCGCGAAAATACACCTGACTATGACTCTGCCTCTGAACTGGCGGACGATGTAGGAATCGGTTCCAGTAGCTACACGAACTATGATCTGGACATCACACGAACTGCAGAGAAATGGATAAAGTCAGATCAACGAAAGGCTCAACCATGGGCGGCATTTGTTTCTTTAGTGAGTCCGCATTACCCGTTAACCTGCCCTGAAGCGTTTTACAATCTTTATAACCCCGATACCATCGATCTGCCAGTCGGTTACGGCACTCACAATAAACCCACTCACAGTGAGCTTAAAAATATTGCCGGTTTTTTTAAGTACGATCGCTATTTCGATGAACAAAAAATGCGTGAGGCGAAGGCAGCATACTATGGACTGACAAGTTTCATGGATGATTGTGTTGGCCGTGTTCTGCGCGCACTGCAAGACAGCGGGCAAGCCGATAATACTGTTGTTTTGTATGTGTCTGATCATGGCGATATGATGGGAGATCAGGGATTCTGGACTAAACAGGTTATGTACGAACAATCGGCTGGCATCCCGATGATTGCAGCAGGACCGGGCATTCCTTCAGGAAAACGAATACAAACTGGAACATCATTGATTGATCTGGCCGCCACAGCGGTTGATATCACCGGAGTCACCCATGATTCCCAAAGCCGTTTACTACCGGGAATATCACTTCGTGAAATTGCCAACAGGCCGGATAACACCGACCGCACCATTTTTAGTGAATATCACGACGGTGGCTCGACGACAGGAACCTTTATGGTCCGATGGGATGACTGGAAGTATATTCATTATGTTGGTCACGATTCGCAGCTATTTAATCTACAGACTGATCCTGATGAACTGCGCAATCTGGCAGCTGGAGACTTAAGTGATCCGACAGTGCGCAACGCACTTGCTGAAGGTGTTAAAAGGCTGAAGGAAATATGTGACCCGGAGGCAGTGAATGCACAGTGCTTTACAGATCAAAAAAGACGAATCACTGAGCTTGGTGGCGAGGAAGCCTGCCTTAACAACTATGTATTCAACCATACACCAGCTCCGCGGGAACAGAGTGATTTGCCTGACGATTAAGGCCCGAATAACTCGGGTATGACGTATAAATATCAAACTCTCTTTTAATTACTTTGAATGTGACGCCACGCTAGATTCAATATGGAATCCGGAATAACTCTGCTCGGTCAGCTCGACACAGTGACACTGGTGTTAGTGGCACTGGCTGCATTTGCAACGGCACTCTTTCACTCGGTCGCAGGGTTTGCCGGCGCGCTACTTTTATCTGTATGTTTAGCACCACTGATCGGCGTGCGAGCAGTAGTGCCTGTAGTCTCGCTCGCAATGATCATCAGCAATTCAAACAGGATACTGTTATTTCGCAACCAGATTGACTGGAAGGCCTACCGTGCAATTATGATCACCGGTTTGCCAGGTATTATTGTCGGCGCGGTGATCTATTTGTATCTGCCGATCAAAGCCATTGCTATTGTTATGGGCTGCTTTCTTCTTATTTCCATACCGCTGCGCCGTGTTTTCAAAAAGCGTAACTACAATGTCGGCTATCGCGGACTGTCTATCGTTGCAATTGTCTATGGCGTGATCTCGGGAACAGTCTTCGGTGGCGGGATGATTCTCGGTCCGTTCCTGTTAGGTGCAGGTATCGTGGGGCAGGGGCTGGTTGGTATTGTCGCCGCACTCGGACTAACCCTGAACATCACTAAAACCATTGTATTCGGAGCTGGAAGTCTGCTCGACCAGGAAATGATATCACTGGGTATCGTAGTCGGGTTGTGTACTATCCCGGGGGGCATGCTGGGCAAATGGATAGTGAAGAACACCGATATTGAAGTCCACACCGTGATTGTGGAGACGCTGATGTTTATTGGCGGGTGTTATTTTCTTTATCAGGGTTTTTATATTTGACCGGTTGACGCTCAGTGAAAAATGCAGACGCTATCGGTCTTGCGTTCGTCACGTATGCGGAACCTGGTTATAACCGAAACTCCACAACAATTCCTGCAACGTGGCAATTACAAGAACTTACTCCTATCGTTTTGCAGACCTCAAAATCATTGAGGACGTAACCCGACTCTCAGCCCCACAACGCATCACTGGCACGGACGGCACCCTCACTAAGCGCTCGCGGCTTTGACCAGACTACCGTTGGTGCTACAGAATTATTGGGGCCGGAAAATGTAGCAAAGCCACAATCTGTCCAGCGTCGACAATTACTTCGAATTCGGGGCGCAGCGCTTCAATAAGAGCCTCAACATAAGCGTCTTAGGTTGGGTAGTGTATGTTGGGTACGAATTTGGTCATCACATCCGTAAAAGCCCACCCGGCCCGCTAAAATATTAACGGGCGAGGGTGGTTTAGCTATTGCTTAGTCAAGCGCCGTTAGTCAAGCGACGACAGATCCTGATATTCATTATAGTTTTTTGCATAGGCGCGGTAGCTTTCGATCACAGCTTTGAACGTTGCATCTTTAGCTGACCGTTCTGCATACACCTCATCTGCAGCTGTGCGCAACGCGTCCATTACGCTGTCCGGGAAGCGTTTTACATCTACGCCTTTGCCGCGGAATTCCTCCAGAATTTCACTTTGCGCACCGGCTGCTATGCCCAATGCGTACAGGTTTGCATCAGAACAGGACACTTCGATCGCGGTACGCTGCGGATCAGTCAGATCTTCCCACTTATCTTTGTTCATGTAGAACTCAACAAAACCCGCGGGCTGATGCCAGCCGGGAAAGTAATAGTGCTTGGCAACCTTGTCGAAGCCCAAAAGTTTATCGATAAGCGGGAAGCTCATCTCGGTTGCATCCAGCCGCCCGGTTTCCAAAGAGGTGGAGACCTCTCCAACAGGAATACTGGAAGCATTGGCGCCCAGTTTGTTAAGAACCGCACCACCTAAACCACCGACGCGGATGTTTAGACCTTTAAAGTCTTCGGGTTTATTGATTTCTTTGGTGTACCAGCCGCCTGCCTCAGATAGAACAACCCCACAGGCCATAGGTACGAGGTTGTAGGGTGCATAAAGCTCTTGCCACAACTCCAGACCTCCGCCGTGGTTCAGCCAGCTAATATAAGACAGTGGGTCGCCACCAAATGGCACAGACCCGAACAGGGCTGCCGCTGGTTCCTTGCCTGACGCATACGCTGCATAAGACCAGCCGGCGTCAATCGCTCCAACGCTCACGTTGTCGAAAACTTCACCCGGAGGAGCAAGTTCACCCGCGAGCAAATAGTCTAAATCAACTTCGCCACCGGTTAACTTTGCCACGTTTTCGACAAATCGTTTTGCGGTTGGATCAAGCACCGGTAAAGCTGGAAAGGCGCTTTGCATCTTGTAGGTATCGGCAAGTGCGCCGGTCGATGTCAGCGCTACCAGACTGGCAGCAATCAGTGTATTTCTCATGAGGTTCCCCCTGTCATGATGTAAGCCCGGTGATCAATCCGGGGAATATGATCAATAGCGCCAGCACAATCAATTGCAAAACAATGAAGGGCAACACGCCGCGGTAAATTTGTGGGGTGGACAACTGGTCGCCAACCGCCCCACGTAAGTAAAATAGTGAAAAGCCAAAAGGCGGTGTTAAGAATGATGTTTGCAGGTTCACGGCGACAAGAATACCGAACCAGACAAGCAGTTGATCGGGGCCCAGTCCATTGCCAAAGTCGAGCCCTGCCACTATCGGTGCAAAGATTGGCAACAAGATTAATGTGATCTCCAGCCAGTCCAAAAAGAAGCCCAATACAAAGATCGACACCATGACAACTGCAAGAACAGTGTAGGGATCACTGCCAAAAGCCATGACCCCGGCTTCGACCAGGTCGTCACCGCCAATGCCTTTGAACACGGCAGAAAAGCAAGTGGCCCCCATTATCACAAACAACACAAGTGCTGTAGTCACAACCGTTTGGCGTGCCGCATTCATCAGCATCTCTAAGCTGAATTTGCCATAAAGTAAGGTAACCAGAACAGCGCCGAATGCACCCACGCCACTGGCTTCAGTTGGAGTGGCAAGGCCTGCGAGAATAGATCCCAGTACACACACTACAAGCGCCAGCAATGGACCAAGGTCGAACAATAAACGAGGGATGCTTATGCTCTCTGTCTTGTTCATTGCAGGCAGTTTGCGTGTTTTCCAAATGATGTAGGCAGCATAAATACCGACCAGTAATAGTCCCGGTCCGATTGCACCTGCAAACATGTCCGGCACTGGCATTTTGAGTTGATCCCCCAGGACAATCAGCATGACAGAAGGCGGGATCAGGATCGCAAGCGTGCCGGACGATGCGATAAGCCCGGCTGATGTGGCCTTATCAAAGCCTGCCTCTTGCAAGCGTGGCAACGCAAGTAAAGCTAAGAGAACAACCGACGCACCCACAATGCCGGAAGAAGCGGCGAGTAAAACCCCAATCACCAGAACTGAAATCCCCATACCTGCGGCACTACCACCCAGGGCGCGTTGTGCGGCACGCAAGGAACGCTCTGCAACACCAGACGTCTCGAGTACCAGCCCCATAAAGATGAACATCGGGATCGCAACAAGCAGCCAGTTGGATAACACATTGGCGTAGATCCGGCTGACCAGAATGCTGAAAAACGCTGTCGGGAGATCGGACACCAGAATAAAAATTGCAGCGGCCCCTGCCAGCACCATGGCAACTCGGTAGCCTGCAAGTATGCCCGCGATGGTCAAACCGGCCATCAGCAGTGGAAGAACTGCGTCACTCATTTCGCAGCCCTTAACAGGCGAACGGTTTCTACTAAAATGGCTAGCGCCAACAAGCCAAGCCCGATCGGGATAAAGGCTTTGATGAGCCAAAGGTCATTGAGGCCGCCACTGTTTGAACCTTCATCAGACGTCCAGGCTCGCAGCATAAAGTTCCACGCAGCGGGTAAAACCAACGCGAAAAAGGGTCCTGCGAACAGCAGGTTCCCGATTAAATTTACCCGCGCTTTTGTTTTGCTGGCAAATTTGTCGTAGATGAAATCTACCCGTACATGGCGATCCATCAGCCAGACTAATCCGGCAGGCAGCAGCCCGGTAATCACCAAAAGATGCCATTGAAAATCAAGCAGGCTGTTTAGAGTAATCGCATCGCCCAAAAGGAGGCGGGCCTGCTCAAACGACAGCAACGGATTGATATCCAATGCACTGCAAACCACCTGGGTGACAATCGAAAGCATCAGAATAACCAAGCCGATACCAAGCACAGTCAAACAGGCATGTTCAAATCGATTTTGCATAGCCTCCCCTATTTGCCTCCATATGGAACAATATATTTCCATCTGGCGCAACCTTTTTCTATACTGCTTTTATCTATGAAATTGATCGACATCCTTGATGCAACGCCGTACCCGATCGGGTATCGACTGGCGTTTCTCACAAACTTCTGGCGCGAACCGCTTTTGCGAAAAATGGAAAAGGACTTTGGGATCATTCGCCCGGAACTAACGGTCCTGATGTGTCTTGCTTTCAGAAACGATGTGCATGCTCGCGACATTTGCGAAATAACGGAACAGCCGTCAAACACCGTAAGTCGCGCCGTTGGGTCGCTTGAGAAAAAGGGGTATTTAACACGGACCCAGGACAAAGATGATACGCGTCGTCAGGTGCTGAATATCATGCCGTCGGGTCGTGAGATTCACGATCAGATTATTGAGATGTTCGATGTTGCAGAAAAGGCAATGATCTCTGCCCTGAACTCAAAAGAACAAGCTGAATTGTTAGCGCTTCTGGACAAGATGGCGCGTGCTGTTAATGAATGGAAACCCTGAAGGTCATTGACCGC
>CAZYRP010000010.1:0-6354 GCA_964649465.1 uncultured Granulosicoccaceae bacterium
TTAAGGTGATCAAATAACTCCAGAATCACTGATCACTTTCGCCGGAATACGCAATGATCAGTCAGTTTCACGCAGCTCACTGCGGGAGCTGACCGATGATGCATGCCAACGTGCAACTCCAGGAGAGATTGTTTTGCGAAAAGGTGCACTGTGGCAAGACAATGAAAGACAAGGTGCCATACATCGTTCACCTTCGGTAGCAGAGGGGCAACGCACGGTGGTGTCACTTGATCCGCTTTGGCGTGATTGAAACAACCGAACATACAACGCTGCGCGAGACAGTCAAAGAACAAGCGAGATATCGTGAAGACATGATGTGATGTGAGCGTCACAATATTGCCTTCGTTGATCTACTTTAACCTTTGGCGGGGCAGGTCCTGGTTATTAGTGAACGGGTTTGATTCTAAGCCGCGTTTTGCATATTTTGTGAATCGTTGTTCAAAGCTGTTATTGCGGTTATCACCTCCGCACCGGTCACAGGCTTTGAATAGAAAAATCCCTGTACAACGTTGATACCCAGGCTGGCTACCTGCTGCAATTGGAAATCATACTCAACACCTTCGGCGACGGTTTCAAGCCCCATATGGCCGGCTATTGTTGCAATAGTAGCAGTGACAGAGTGCGCAACTCTCTTTTCAGAACTTAGATTTGAAATAAACGAGCGATCGATTTTTAGTGTGTTGATGGGTAAATCCTGAAGTTGGCTCAGAGAGGAGTAGCCGGTGCCAAAATCATCCAGTGCTATTTTAATACCAGCATCTCTTAGCTGACTTAGACTGCTAATTACCCAATCTGAATCTCCCATAAAGACGCTCTCTGTGAGTTCAATTTCGATCGAGTCAGTGCCAATACCGTTGGACTCAATTGCTGATAGCACGTCATGCACAAAGGTAGGCTGCATAATTTGATGAATAGAAACATTTATTGCAATACGAAGATTAAAGTCGGTTTCCTGTTGCCAAATGGCACTTTGTTTACAGGCTTCCTCAAATACCCATTTACCGACCGCCGGCATTAGTCCGCACTCTTCAGCGACGCATATAAAGGAGTCAGGTGGTACGTTACCTCTAACAGGGTGGTTCCATCTAACCAGCGCCTCAACTGCATCAACCTGATTGATCTCGAGATTGAATTGCGGCTGGTAATGCAATTCAAGTTGATTCTCCTCTATTGCTATCGCAAGATCCCGTTCTATGGTTAACCTGTTGGCAAATTCCTCAGCCATTTCGCGGTTATAACTCTGAATGGTACTTACGCCTTCTTTTTTACCGTCGCGCTTAGCGAAGAACATTGCATAGTCTGAGCTAATAAGAAGGTCTTCGGCTTTAACAGCGTCTTGTGGATAGTAGCTGATTCCAATGCTGGTTCCTATATTGATTAGTCCCTCTTCGATGGTAAATGTCTGTTCCAGTTTTTTTACGATATCTTCTGCCAAAGAAATAGCTTCGCCATCTTGATTAGGTGCAAAGAGTAAAGCGAATTCGTCACCACCCATTCTTGCCATAAACATTCGCTCATCTGTGCAGCTTTTGATTCGCTCTGTAACCTGCATCAGAAGGGAATCACCAATGGCATGTCCTAACGTGTCATTAACGACTTTAAAACGATTAAGATCAATTGTCAGGAGTGCAAGAATTTCCTGATGGAGAGATGCACGACCAATATATTCCTGTATTTTTCGAGCAAAGTATCTTCTATTTGGCAATTTGGTTAAATCATCATGGGTTGCCTGGTATTGAACCCTTTTTGCTATTCCTGTTGACGAAAGAGCCATCCCAATACACAACAGGACCAACAAAGTATCAAGAATTAATGTGTTTATGGCACTCTTACCGATTCGTTTTGCGGTATTAAGCGTGTGACTAATCATTTCATTAGCGAGATTGTCAGTTGCTTGCTGGAAACTGGCGATCATTGTCTGCCATTCTTCTAAAGTGATATCAGGCGTTTTGCCGGATGCAAGGTCTTTCATCAACTCAATTTCGACTGATCTATACCCCGTTGTAAAATCTGCCACCAGATTTTTAAATTGAACCTCCATTGAGTCATCTATACCCGTGTTTTCGGATAACTCTTCTATCTCAAATGCTGCATGATCTCCGTGTTGCGTTTGCTGATAGATTCTAAATATTAACCCGTCTTTATTCGTGCTGGAAAAAGATCCGTTTTCACTGGCTATCAGGTACTGACTTAGTAGTGAACTTCTTTGCCTGACCGATTCGCTTAGATCCCAGATAGCGTTTTTCAGACTATGAGTAGCAATGACTTCATGATAATTTTTTAATGGAAGAAAATGCAGTCTCAGTCTCAGGTTGTTAACCTGCTGTATTAGATTGCCATAGGCATCAAACAATTGAATTTGCATGCCGGAATCTCTATCTTTTGGGTGATTCGCAATTTGCGGGTACACGATAGAGCTGGCGTGTGACATCCTCTCAAAGCCATCCGTTAGACTGAGAATAAGAGTCTCGATAGCCTGATTATCATATTGATGTTTTAGTCGGAATGCGGTTGTCTGTCGCGATAGCCGGGTTTCATCTATCGCGGATAACATTAATTTTTTGGATTGCACAGAGGTGTTGTGCAAAGCATCAAGAATATTGTCATCAGGTTTTTCCAGAGTAAGAATGGAATGTAATAATGCACGCTCCTTACCCAGGCTACGTGCCAGCCTAAACAAGGTGTCCTCTGGTTGGGTGGATATCTGTAGTTGGGATGCACCTCTGTGCTGCGCATACGCATCCATCCAGAAGATGGCACTTAGCCATAGAACCAGGAGAGCTGATCCCAGGCTGATACCGATAAGGTGTTTGTTTGCTTGCAGGTTTATTTTCACGACGTCGATGTCTTCTGTTAGTAGTTCAAACAGCATATCAACGCCCGCCCAATACCCGCTAACCGGCGTGACATACGTGTTGCTTTACGCTTTGCTAAGAACTAGCGACATCTGCTACGTGAATTTCGTATGGGTCCGAAGATACGTATGTGGGGGCTTGGTTATTCCCTTAATCACCAATACTGCAACAGCAAAAGCTACAGCTCCTGAAATACTAACTTCTTCCATGAGATCATCGAATGGTTTCATTGGTAGTGAGCGCAGAGTTTCCTGCATCCACCTATCCCAAGGCCAGGACGGCGATCCCTGATTCTTGAACGGCAAATAATTGAAAATCATTAAGTCGGATGTTTGTTTGATACCCGTAACGTGTGGCTGCGCACGCTAGCGGAACAATTGCCAGGTTTTAGTCCTGGTCTAAAGCAATCACACTATGTTAATTGTTCTAATCTGTGTGATCGTCCAATCAGCGGTTCGGAGAAGAGTCGCAGGGTTGTATAGTTGAGTTGACAAGATCAACCTCGACTGTCTTATGAGCTGGGCGTGCAGCAACGTACTAGCCGGAATCATCATTGGCGCAATCCTTACACACACAATCCATTTCCAGTTGCGGACTCACCATTTTGTATCCGGCATTTTCTACGTTGTCGCGCAGCGCTCGCAACGTAGACTCTTTCATATCTATTTCAGAAACCCGGTAACACTGCTGGCAGATTAAAAACTGCGGCGGCCCGTGCTTGTGATCGCAGGCGATATGTACGCAGGCGACGAATCGATTGGCAAGCTTGAGCTTGTGTACCAGCTGCTCACTCTCCAGAAAGTCCAGTATTCTATAGACGGACATAGGAGGCATGGATTCTCCGAGTTCGTTCCGACAGTAATCTGCCAGTTCATAGGCAGACAACGCTTGTTTTGATTGCAACAAGCCCTGCAACACGGCCTTTCTTTTGTCAGTCAGCTTGCTGCCACTCTCCAGACATTGGGCCTGAGCGCGTGCAAGAGTTCTTTTTAAGCTGCTCATTGGTCTGTCTCAATTGCGGATCACGTCGGTTACATCAGTGTAGCGCTATTGCGCCGTGGTGATGAGTTTTATGTTGCACCGCAAATATGATATATCGTATCCTTAAAAGCTGCAGAGAACGTATTCCGCCCGGGTTGTTTTGCGCAAACTGCAAATTGTTTTTGGTGCAGCACAGCAAATTAACTGTCACTCGGGATTGCGGATACCTCTCAACCCTTAAATCTACCAAGGATTATCATGACCGCTCTGTTTCGGATTGCCGCGACGGCCTTCTTTACGATTAGCATGCTACTGTCCACTGTCTCGCATGCGAATGATCTCACTATTAGTGTCGCCTTCGGACCTGATGCTGAAGTTCCCGACCCACGAGCAGGCTACAACGGCTGGTTGTCTAATCAGAGCGGTGTGACTGAAACTCTGATGGGCATAGACTACGATTTAAATCTCTATCCCCGGGTGGCTGCAGGCATTGAGCAGACCGCACCGACCACATGGAAAGTGACCCTTAATGAGGGTGTTAAATTTCACGATGGCACTCCAGTCACCTCAAAAGCGGTTATTGACTCGATAGCAGCTATCTCGAATGAAGGCAGCGCCGGCCATAACGCCCGCGTATCGAAGTTACTAGATCTTGCAGGCATGTCAGCAGAGGGTGATCAGGTTGTTGTATTCGAGACCAACAGCCCGAATGCGGCGTTCCCGTGGACATTGTCGGAGCCTGGTATTGCAGTACTTGGTGACGCATCTGACGAGTTTCCTATTAATGCCACCGGTCCTTACATTTTTCGTGAGGCAATTCCCGAGCAGCTCTACCGCGCTGAAGCCAACGCTGATTTTCGTTTAGGTGTACCCGGGCTTGATGAAGTGCGTGTTGTTGTTGCAAGTGATCCTGCGACTGCAGCACTGGCATTTGAAGCCGGAGAGGTTGACATGGTAATCAACTACCCGGAAGCTGATTTTGAACGCATTCAAAGTACTGGCGCGCTGGGTTTTTCAGCACCAACCGCCCGTTTGTATTTCTACACAGTCAACGCCGCCAGTGGTCCGCTGGCCAACCCGCTTATCCGCCGTGCTGTATCTATGGCCATCGATCGCGAGGGTATTGTCGAAGCAGCATTATCTGGTGTGGGTGGAGAACCTGCAGGCACGGTTTATCCGGATGGCAAGGGCTGGGCGGCTGACATTGCAGCAGTTTATGATCCTAAACAAGCTGAGGCATTGCTGGCTGAAGCAGGTGCAGTGAAAGAGAGTGGTCAATGGATGCTAGATGGCGAAAAGCTGGAAATAGACATTGTGACTTATTCAGGTCGTGCGGCACTGCCACCAACTGCTGAACTGACGCAGGCTTTTCTTTCTGCGATCGGTGTTGCTTCTAACGTCAGCGTCGGTGAGTACGGTGCCAGCGCTGATGCTATTGCTGATGGCTCTGCCGATCTGTTTCTACAGGCCTGGGTTACCACGCCGCAGGGCGATCCGGGTGCGGTGCTTGAAGCGTTGTTGAAATCGGATGGTGGATCAAACAGTGGCCAGTACGCCAATGCAGAACTCGATGAATTGCTTAAACAGGGTCGCGAGACTTTTGAGCATGAAGATCGCAAAGCGATTTATGATGAGGTTCAGGAAATTATCGCTAGTGACGCGGCAATGATTCCGGTCTTCCATGTCAGCCAGGTGAATGTAGCGCGGGCAGGGCTGACCGGTTATGCAGTGCATCCAACAGAAACTTACTGGATTACACACGAAACCAGTATTGCCGAATAGAACTGGTTATGGCCAAATAAACCGAATCTTTTGGCTGGCTAACTTTCTGTAATGGCATTATCTGTTACCGGTCTGAGCATTGAGCGCTCGGGCCGGACTATTCTTCACCCAACCTCGTTAACCATTGCCCCTGGTGAACGAACAGGACTTGTCGGTGCATCCGGCTCTGGTAAGTCTACCCTTGGGCATGCACTGGTTGATGCCTTGCAGGCGCAAGGCAGACGCATTGCCCATGTTCCACAAAGCCCTGATGAAGCGCTCGACCCACTACGCAGTATGGCATTTCACTGGCGAGAGGCAGAGCGCGCGATTGGCAGTGAGCCAGATCCGGCGCTGCAACAACAACTTTTTATAGCACTTGGCATAGAACGGGGTAATATTCAAAAACGTCCGTGGCAATGGAGTCGCGGTATGCAGCAGCGGTTTGTACTTGCTATGGCTCTAATCGGCACACCCGAGTTGATCGTGCTGGATGAACCTACCTCTGCTCTCGATCCGGTGATTGCTGCAGGTACGATGAATTTACTTGATACTGTGCTGGACGATAATAGTGAAACAGCTATGCTACTGATCACTCATGATCTCGGTTTAGCGGCTCGACGTGTTAACCGACTCTTGGTGATGGACGAAGGCCGGATTGCTGAAGACGCTGCCACAAACCAGTTATTAGAAAAACCACAGACACAAGCCGCTGCCTCATTGGCTGCGAACAGAAACTGGGTCAGTGTATCGTGTT
>CAZYRP010000010.1:6454-43903 GCA_964649465.1 uncultured Granulosicoccaceae bacterium
AAACGTGTTAAACGTGTTAAACGTGTTAAACGTGTTAAACGTGTTAAACGTGTTAAACGTGTTATGTAGGTGGAAGTGAAAACACCATGTTGAAAGTGGATAACGTATCCGTTAAACGCGGTCAGACGTTGACGCTTAACAACATATCACTCTCGCTGCCTGCTGGCCGAACACTTGCGGTGGTCGGTGAAAGCGGCGCTGGAAAATCCACACTGATTGCAGCCGTGCTGGGCTTTTTAAAACTAAGCAGTGGGAGCATTAGTTGGTGCGATAAACCGGTGCAGTTGTGTCGCCCGTCGTTGGTAATGCAGGAGCCGAGAGCGGCTTTTAACCCGGTGTTAAGTATTCGTCAAACTATTCTCGAACCGGTTACATCGATGGGTATAAAAACAACGCCCGGTAAGCTTGACGCATTGTGTACACAACTCGAGTTACCATCAGACTTGCTCGACAGACGACCGGGTGAAATTTCAATCGGCCAGGCACAGCGTGCAGGAATTATTCGCGCACTTATCGCCACACCGCCTTTAGTGCTGTTTGACGAACCGCTGTCTGCGCTGGATGCAGTAACGCAAAAGCAAACGGCACGATTGATTGGTGAATTACAGGCCGAACATGGTTTTAGTGCCTTAATAGTTACCCATGATCTGGGGTATGCGGCAGCACATAGTGATGAGATAGCTGTGCTACGAGCAGGGCATCTTGAAGAGGTATGCAAAGCCGCTGACTTTGTCTCCTCGCCGGGCACTGATTATGGTTGTACCCTGCGTGACGCTGCAATTGCTTTGGGTGCGTTGGAGCAGACCTCGTAATGCATGTGATTTTAGGCTTGCTGCTACGCGCTTTGGTGGTTCTGAGCGGTACCGCGCTGGCTACTTTTACACTGCTTTGGCACGCGCCGGGGGATCCGGCGCTGGCCATTGCTATGGCACGTTACGATTCAATTGTAACAACAGATATTGTCGACCTTGTGCGCGCAGAGGCCGGGCTGGATGCTGGCTTCTGGTCTGCGTTTAAAGCGTGGGCCGCGCCGCTATTGGTTGGCGACTTCGGTCATTCATCAGTCAACGGCCGCGCGGTGTTGCCGGATCTTTTATCTGCTGTCTACTATACCGTTCCACTGGCGTTGGCGGGCCTTGCTATTGGTCTGATCATCTCGGTACCGCTGGCGGTTATCGCAGCACGCAGGCAAGGCGGGATGATTGACCGGTTTGCTGTAGCTGTGGCTTCCCTGGGTGCGGCAATCCCTGCTTACTGGCTTGGGCTGTTACTGATTTTACTTTTTGCAGTCAAACTTTCCTGGTTGCCTGCGATGGGTGCACGCACTCCGCTACATATGTTGCTACCGGCATTAACATTGGGTTTAGGCGTAGCTGCAGCACTGACACGAATTATTCGTTCAGGGCTTCTCGAAGCGCGTGAGCAATCGTTTTTACCTGCACTGGTTCGTCGTGGCGTATCCTCTCGTGTAATTGGCAAGGACCATATCGCACCGCACGCAGCGATACCCGTGATCACCGTGTTGGGGCTTGAGCTTGCGTTCTTACTGGAAGGTACAGTGATGGTGGAGGTGATCTTTTCACGTCCAGGGCTGGGTGGTTTTCTGGTGCATGCCATAAAGGCACGCGACTTTCCCAAAGTGCAGGCGGTGGTGCTGTTAACTGCAACGCTATTCGTCATTATAAATTTGTTAATCGATCTGACCTACCGTTTTATTGACCCCCGTATCGGTGAGCTCGATGCGTAGTGTGTTTGTACTTGCTGTTGTATTTATTGTGATTGCTGTCTTCGGGCCGTTACTGGCACCTTACGATCCCGCTGCCATCAACATTCCCAACCGTCTCAGTGCGCCAGTAGCCGAATGGCCGTTGGGCACTGATGCCCTCGGGCGCGATATACTTTCAAGGTTGTTATTCGGGGCACGCTGGTCTTTGGGGTTGGCATTTCTAATTTCGATTATCGGATTATGCATGGGTACGTTGTTTGGTTTGATTGCAGCTCTTGGTGGTAAGTATGCAGACTGGCTGGTTATGCGTACCACCGATACATTTTTGGCTTTTCCAGAGCTTGTTGCCGCTGTAGTAATAGCCGGAGCGCTTGGTGCGGGTACCGGTACCCTGATCTTTGCTTTGAGTATCACCGGCTGGATGCGTTACTGCCGCGTCGCGCGGGGCATTGGTCTGACACTTAAAACGAGAGGTTATGTTTTACAGGCAAGACTTGCAGGCATGTCAGCACTCTCTGTCGCCCGATGGCATTACCTGCCAGCGCTGTTGCCGTCGCTTGCGGTAGTTTGGACAGGCATGTTTGCACGGGCAATCCTTGGAATCTCTGCACTGGGTTTTCTGGGGTTCGGTGTGCAGCCACCGATGCCGGAGTGGGGCACTATGCTATTGGATGCACGAATTCATATGCGCTCAACGCCGTTGCAAATGATCTGGCCCGGCCTTGCAGTGGTGGCGTGTGTGCTTTCCATTAATCTGGTGGGCGACGCATTGCGCGATGCGCTCGCTCACAAAGATGCACACCAGAATCAAAGCCATGATCGTTAGCAGTGGAGTGCTGGTCATTGGGCAGGTGTTATTGAGTATGGGTCATTGAGCATGAGTTATTGAGTTTGGCGGATAAACCCTTACGAGGGATAACGCTACGCATTCTGTCAGGGGTGTTGATCGCAGGGATGTATGTCTGTGTAAAGGCCGTAAGCGATGACGTTCCACTGGGTGAGATCGTTTTTTTTCGATCGTTCTTCGCTATTATTCCGTTGATTTTATTTCTTTACCTACGCCATGAATTCCCGCAAGGCCTTGCAACAACTCGACCGTACGGTCATTTTCTAAGAGCAAGTTTTGGAGCGCTGTCTCTGTTTGCTTCGTTTGCGGCGCTGGCACGACTCGGTGTGGCAGAGGCGATACTTATAGCCCAGTTATCACCTATGCTGACAGCAGTTGGTGCGGTGTTTTTGTTGTCGGAACGTCTCACTATCTGGCGCGTAGCGGGGCTGACGCTCGGGTTTTCCGGCGTTGTTATGTTGGTCTGGCCGGAGCTTGGAGGTGCTGCTATAGAGCGAGTACGGCTGATCGGTATCTCAATGGGTCTTGCCTCAGCTGTACTCTCTGCTTTGTCCCTGATAATGGTACGCAGTTTGAGCAGCACTGAAAGTCCCGGTGCTATTGCCTTGTATTTTGTACTCGCATCAATGGTCTCCTCGTTTTTTACACTGCCATGGGGCTGGATTGTGCCGCAGGGTGGGACTTTGCTGCTGTTGATTGGCGCAGGCTTATTTGGCGGTGTAGCTCATATTGCGATGACGCTTTCGTTCAGATATGCCGAGGCCTCGCGCCTTGCTCCATTTGAGTACATTGCATTTCTTTGGCCGTTGCTGGCGGATCTGTTTATCTTCAAGCTGCCACTGCTAACAAGTTTCCTGCTGGCAGCGACACTTGTATTTGCAGGTGCGGCTGTTGCTGCCATGGAAGGTCGGGCAGGAAAACGTGGTGCTAGACAATAGTGGCTATTGTTGCCGAACGTAATTCATCTTCGGTAACACCGTCAGCGAGCTCCACAATTTTCAAGCCACCCTCGGTCACATCCAGCACGCCTAAGTTGGTGATGATGCGGTCGACTACGCCTTTGCCTGTTAGCGGTAGTGTGCATTCCTTCAGCAATTTACTTTCACCCTTCTTGTTAGCATGATCCATGATTACCACCACTCGACCTACGCCGGCTACCAGGTCCATGGCACCACCCATACCTTTTACCAGTTTACCGGGAATCATCCAGTTGGCGAGATCACCATTTTCAGAAACTTCCATCGCGCCGAGAATGGCCATGGCAATTTTACCGCCGCGGATCATGCCAAAAGACTGTGACGAATCAAAGTAAGCTGTCTGCGGCAGTTCAGTGATTGTTTGCTTACCAGCATTGATTAAGTCGGCGTCTATTTCTTCTTCAGTGGGGAAGGGGCCCATGCCAAGCATGCCGTTCTCAGACTGCAGGGTAACCTGCACACCATCAGGTATGTAGTTCGAAACTAAAGTTGGTATGCCAATGCCTAGATTGACATAGGTGCCATCCTGTAGCTCCTGGCCTGCGCGAGCGGCCATCTGGTTTCTGTCCCATGCCATGATCAGGCCTCCCGTACTGTGCGTTGTTCGATGCGTTTTTCATGCTCACCCTGAATTATGCGATTCACATAAATACCGGGTAAGTGAATGTTGTCCGGGTCGAGTGAGCCCGTCTCTACCAGCTCTTCAACTTCAACCACGCAAACCTTACCGCACATGGCAGCCGGTGGATTAAAGTTGCGAGCGGTCTTGCGAAATACCAGGTTGCCTGTCGGGTCAGCTTTCCAGGCTTTAACAATAGACAGGTCGGCGAAAAAACCTTCTTCAAGAACGTAAGTCTCACCGTTGAAGTCTTTGTGCTCTTTGCCTTCTGCGACCACGGTGCCAACACCTGTTTTGGTGTAGAAACCCGGGATGCCACAACCGGCCGAACGCATACGTTCTGCGAGATTACCCTGTGGGTTGAATTCGAGCTCCAGCTCACCCGCCAGGTACTGACGCATAAACTCTTCATTCTCTCCGACGTAGGAGCTGATCATTTTTTTAACTTGTCGGCTTTCCAGCAAAATACCGATACCAAAACCATCAACACCTGCGTTGTTCGACGCAAAGGTTAAGTTTTTTGTACCTGCTTCCTTTATACCCTGAATAAGTAATTCAGGAATACCGCAAAGCCCGAATCCTCCTGATGCTATAAGCATCCCGTCCTGCAGCAAGCCATCAAGCGCCTGGGTTGCGTTATCATAAACTTTATTCATATTGTGTCCTCACGAATCGATATTTGATGTCGATCTGTTTAATGCTTTGCGGCAACCGCTGCTTTGAGCCTCTCCCAGTAAGCAGCTGCTTCGGTTTTACCCATCATTTTATCGATGTGTTTGTAGGAGATATACGCAAGATCGTGGAGAGAGTTCGGGCTGACTTTTTCTTTGATTTTGCTGATTTGGAAATCAGTCAGTGTGTCTTCCAGGGTTCGGGTTAAAAACGATTCGTCCCAGCCGACTTTGTCATAGAAAAATATAGAGTTCTCAAGCTTTGAAACGGCAATTCCCTGAAGCGATGGTTTTAAGGTTTCAAAAAATTCACCCGTGAGTACATCATTTTCAATGGAAACACCTTCTGCTGCTGTTGGTTTAACTTTAGTGATGGCAGAGTACATGTCGCGCTTGAGCCGATGTTCCAGCTCTGTATTGTCTGTGCCGGCGATTCTGTATGCCGTTTGCTGGATTGGATCTGCCATAGGTGCCGAGTAGTTTAGCTAATGTACCAGTTTACTTAATGTGCCAGTCTACCTAATGTGAGACGGTAAAGTAACCAAAATAAACTCGGTTACCTGTTCAGAAAAAGTAACTTAAATCGAGCTGCAAAAAGCCTTCGTTTTCAAATACATTGAGAACCGGGTCGCCGTCTGTGTTGGCAAACGCCCGGCCAAGTGCGGTGAGCCGATAGGATTCAAACAGCCGAGTGCTGGCCTCAATCTGCAGGCTGGTGGCACCGCCGTCCAGGTCCTGGATTACCCCGAGCAGAGCATCGCTGGTAGCTGCATCATTGAACGCGAACCGGAATCCAACTAACAGATCATTCTGAAACGGCTGGTTGCTGTCTCGACCTCGCTGGTCCCACAGGTGCTCCAAGACCAGGCCGAGATCTATTCTGTCGTTGCACGCCAGTTTTTTAAAAATATTTTTTGTGTCGGGAGTGCACCAGTCCTCCGGTAGTTTGTCCTGTTCCTGCAGCGGTGAAAGTAACCCGACCAGTGTGTATTCGATGCCGGTTACCGCCTGTATGTGAGATTCAATTTCATTGCCTGATGTCTTTTGCACGATTTCCGCTTTCACAGCCAGATCTCCAAACAGGCCCTGAGCGTCGATACCACCCTGTTTTAATAAAGGGTATCGTGGAGCCAGTACTGCAGATGTCGGAGTAACTACTGGTGTCAGGACAGGATCACGAGAGGTGCCGTCAAAGAAGTGCAATCCGATATCCCATATATCAAAACTGCGTGTCCAGCGAAGTGCGTAGTCTATGTGCTCTGCACCCTGGCTTGACTCGTAGGTAGTGAGGACGGGGTCTACAGTGATGCCGGGGAATGGTCGGCCGTTAGCGCCAATGAAAGTGGCTTCTCGTTGCTGCGGCAACAGGTATGCTTCAAAGTCTCCGTAATTATCGGTGAACCATTTGAAGTTGAGCATTAGCTGGCCGAGTCTTGTGTCCCCCGCGAGATCTTCAACAGTATCGGTCTGATTAATGATATTCACTGGATTTTCAGATTCAGTGACACCCCAAAAAACAGTAGCCAGGCCCGCATTGAATTCCCAGTAATCGCCGGTGGTGGACAACATCAGTTCTCTCAGGTCCAGTACGGTGCGCTCATCGTCCTGTTGGTCCCAGCGTGCGTAGGGGTGCACTGTGAGCCTGACGTTGTCTGCAAAGTCGTGAGACAGTTCGACCTCAGCAGCAATCGAACTGCTAAATCTGAAGTTATCCAGATCTGTCGATTGGCTGGGGAAGTAGGTAACCTCTGCCGATACGTTGCCGCGATAGTCCAGCGCCAGTGCGTTGTTCGTAACACTGGTTAGAAAAAGTGCGCTGCATAAAAGTGCGTAACTGCGCAAATGCATAACTACCTCTGCTTTTTCAATGCGTTCTTTGAAAAGTCTTTAGATTTAAGCCCGGTCTGGAACTGGTAGTCGGAAAATTCCAGAGTGGTAGATTTTCCTGACTGGCTATTGATCATTTCAAGTGTGGCCGGCCGCCAGAACTTGCCGAGGTATTGTTGGTAGTTTGAGGCAGTGAGGGTTTTTAGTAGTACACCTTTGCGATCGTAAAATTCAGTTTTAAGTACCAGGTAGCGATCCTGCTCTATCCAGGCGACTTGTTTGGTATAGCCGCTGTTTTTATCAGTTGGATAGCGTTCCGTGACAAATGTAGCGGTTGAGCCAAGATTTTCATCTCGTAAATATTTATAAGTATATTTGTCGACTTCCTGGGAGCCAATATCTTCGAACGCAAACTCACTTCCCATGAACGGACCTGATTTGTTTTTTGATGATATTCGTTTAACGCGCTTTAACGCGGGAAGATACAACCATTGTTCGTCCGGCTTGGTGGAGTGGGACCATGTTAAACTGGTAGTGCCCTTAACATCTCTGGGCTCATCAAAAATTGACAGGCTCTTATCGCCATTGCCTGCTACTTCAAGATTTTTAATTCGAACGTTTCGAATGCTTTCCTTACCCGCGCGGTTGCGTAGCGTCATTTTCATGTTTGCAGTACTGTCGACATAGCCGAGATCGCGTTTGTCAGCTTCTACGGCGATGGCGAGCCCGCGTTCCTCCGGTGTTTCAGCCAGTGCTGCTGCGCATGGTGCCAGTAGCAGAAGCATTGCAGCGGCGGTGATATTTTTGAAGCTTGAATGTTCCGGAGATTTTGTATTGAACATGTGATTGTCCTTTGGATCTATAGAATTAAAATTGGTTACGCGGCTTCGGGTACGCCATGCGGTTCCACTGGATTCTTTTCTCTTTTATCCAGCCAGATCAGCAGCGGTGGCAGGAAAAAGAAATCCACGAAAAGGGCGATGCAAATGGTTATCGCGGTCATCAAGCCCATGTCTGCGTTTAGTGAAAAAGTGGATTGTGCGAGTATCATGAAACCGGCAGTTAATATTATAGTAGTAATCAACAGGGCTTCACCCACAGTATTAAAGGCGTAGCGAATTGCAGCTTCGGTGTCCAGTCCCTGTTCGCGCTTGGCGCGCAGATATTTGCTTAGAAAATGGATGGTGTCGTCAACGACAATACCTAGTGTCATGGCAATGACCACAGAAACTGATAAGCCAACCTGACCGTTAAAGATCGCCCAGATACCAAATGCCATACCGGCTGGAACCAGGTTGGGTATGAGGCTGAGCAGTCCATATTTTAGTGACCTGAGCGATATCATTAATATCAATGAAATCAGTACCAGTGCTATTGTTGTACCCGTCAGCATGCTGGAGATGTTTCGTTTTGAAATATGGCTGAACATAATAGTCGGGCTGGAGCCCTGGCTTTCAATTAGCGGGGTGTTGTTTGCCATCCACTCCTGAGCACGGGTTTCAAAGGCAAGGGTGTTCTTTGTTGTAAGATTCTTGAGCGTCGCTGTGAGTCGCGTAGCAGATTTATCTATGTTGATCTGATTATTCAGGTCAAGCCCGTACGGGAGTGACATTTCGTACAGCAATAAATATTGAGCTGCCAGCTCTTTGTCTTCAGGGAGTTTGTACCAGGTGTCGTCGTCGCCGTGCATGTTCTTGTTCAATCGACGGAAAGTCTCGCTTACCGAGTTAACGTGCAATACTTCCGGCTGTGATTGCAGCCAGTATTCGAATGACTCCAGCTGTTGCAGGTATTCAGGCGTATTGATGCCGCTCTCTGCTTCTGAGTCGAGTGAGTAGTCAATAAAGTACATGCCGGTAAGTCGTTCACCAATAACATCGGTGTCTTGTCGAAACTCGAGGGTTTCATCGAAGTACTTTACAAAGTCATCATTCAGCTCGTTGCGCGGCACCATGGCGATGAGTGCAACAATCAGTATGCCTACTGATGCAAGCAGGAAACGATAGCGGGCAATAGAGAAGTTAGCCAAGCGTTCCATCAATGTCGATTTTTTCTTTTTAACAGCTGGTGGCTTAATTGGTAGTACTGCGGTAAGTGCCGGCAGGAAAAAGATTGACAATAAAAACGCGTAAAATACCCCGATCGCAGTAATGGTTCCAAGATCATGGAACGGTGGTGAGTCGCTAAAATTCATGCTTAAAAAGCCAATAGCGGTAGTCACCGATGTGAGAAAGATCGGGTTGAAGTTTACCCGGATGCTTTCACGAATCGACTGGAATTTATCTTTACCTGCGCGCATCTGCTGGAAAAAGGTCACCATAAAATGCACACAGTCTGCAACTGCCAGTGTCAGTATGAGTGTCGGTGCCGAGACAGAAGGGGGGGTCAGGACAATACCCATCCAGCCTGCTGTACCCATGGCTGCCATGATTGACATCAGCATCACAATGACCGAGCCGATTGTGCCCCATAAGCTGCGCGTTAGTAGAAGGAAACCCAGAATAATGACTGCAAATGCAGCGGGGATTAACGTCTGCATGTCTTTGAACGAAGCTTCCGGAAATGCTTTGTTCATGGGCACAACACCGGTCTTGGCGGTTTCAATGTTGGGATAACGTGTTTCGATATCTGCGAGCATGGCATCAATATGCGCCATTATTTCAAACGGTACCTCTTCAGCTCCCTCGGTTGGTAATTCAAAACTGATATTAAGACCGGTAACGCTCGCATCTGGTGACAGCAAACGGTTTATAAGAAGTGGCTGTGACAGTGCGATCTGCCTGATGGTGTTCAGCTCGGTGTCAGACAGGTTGGCAGGGTCTTCGATCAAATCTTCAACGGTCAGATCATCTTCTTCAGCATAGGTGTATTGGAAATTACTGAGAGAATCTACGCGTGTCGAGTAGGGTGTGTTCCAGGCTTCGTCAGTAAGTTCAATTACCGCCTGAAGTGTCTCCCGCGAAAAAACGGCGCCATCTTTCGGCGACAGCATAATCAGGGCATTGTCGTTTTTGGTATAAACCTCTTGCAGGTTTTTAAATGCTGCAAGCTCCGGATTTTCATCACCGAAAAATACTTCATAATCGTTGGTGAAAGAAAGGAACCTGCCACCTGAGCCGAGTAAGCCAACGGTGATGATGGTAAGCAATATTGCAGGCCAGCGGAATTTAACAATCCAGTGGGTATAACTCTCAAGCATGAGTTTGTCCTTGCGGGTTTTTCATGCCTGCATTGTACCGGACAAAGTACGCATGGTGTGCTGGTCAAATAAAAAAATCAGACGACTAAGCTGCGCTGCATGCAGACGGCAGAAAGCACAACATTGCACACCAGTGAGGTTGTGTATGAGTTGTGACGTAACTGTATACCGGGTGTGGAGTAATCTAACCCGGGGAAAACATCAGGCGGCCTTCTTGTCCTCTTCCTGCCGACCGCGCATCCAGTCAGAGAAAGTATCCGCCGGCATAGGCTTACTGATGTAGTAACCCTGTATTTCGTCGCACCGTTCTGCGCGCAGAAAACCTATTTGCTCCGGACTTTCGACGCCCTCTGCTATCACAGTCAGATCAAGATTATGTGCCAGTGTGATCATGGAAGTTACAATGGCAGCGTCACCGGGGTCTGTGGTTAGATCCTTGACAAATGACTGGTCAATCTTGAGCTTGTCAACCGGTAGTCGTTTGAGATAGCTGAGTGACGAAAAGCCGGTACCGAAGTCATCAATCGACACATGTAAGCCGAGGTCTTTTAGCGCCTGAAGAATAACGATACCCTCTTCGACATCCTGCATTAGCAGGCTTTCCGTCAATTCAATCTCAAGGTAAGCGGGATTTAGACCGGTATTTTCGAGGACCTCTTTGATAACAGATGCCATATCGGTTCGAACAAGCTGTATGGCAGAACAGTTAACTGCCATTATAAAGGGTGGAATGCCTTCATCGAGCCAGGCAACCATTTGTTCACAGGCGGTTCGAAGCACCCATTCACCCAACGGTACAATCAATCCGGTTTCTTCAGCAAGTGGTATAAAGTCCGCCGGGCTGACCTTGCCGCGTTTCGGGTGTTCCCAGCGCACCAGCGCTTCAAGACCTGTTACTTCATTAGTCTTTAGTGCGAGCTTCGGCTGGTACTCCAGATGGAACCCGTCTCTCTCCAGGGTTTCTCTGAGATCACGCTCCATGGCAAACCGCTCGAGCGCGAGCTGGTGAATGCTTTGGGAGTAAAACTGATAGCCGTTGCGGCCCTGTTCTTTTGCGTGATACATAGCAACGTCCGCGTGTTTTAACAACATATCTGCGGAGGTTCCATCATCGGGAAACAAACTAATTCCGATAGTTGTGGTAATTCTGACTTCGTTGCCATCGAGGTTGAAACTTTTCGATAGTGTTTTGCAGATACGGCGTGCTATGTAGGCGGCATCTTCAACACGATCAACATAGTCAACCAATACGACGAATTCGTCTCCGCCGAGTCTTGCGATCACCTCGGTATTTGCCTTGTTGGTTTCCGGCTGAATTACGGTTGGGTGTGATGGACGTTTTCTGATTGCGTTCTTGAGGCGTGATGAGACCTTGCGAAGCAGCAAGTCACCTGCGTTGTGTCCGAGTGTGTCGTTTACTTGCTTGAAGTGATCGAGATCGAGAAACAACAGTGCAAATTTGCTTGACTGCTTGGCACACCGACTTTGCGCAAGTGCAATCATGTCATATAGATGTGCGCGATTCGGCAGGCCGGTCACCAGATCGTAGTAAGCGAGGTTGTGAATCTGCTCTTCGGCATTGGTACGTTCGGTTATATCCTGAATAGTGCCAACCATATGGTTATCGGCTTCAGGTTCTGCCTCGACGTGAATAATGCGTGCTTCCTGATTCTCAGTGTTTTTACCAGTGCGAAATTCGAAGTTAAACCGTCCGGCATCTGCTCGTGCGCGTTCCAGAATACCTGCTACATGACCGCGATCTTCCTGGTGTACTGCATCGAGAAAATCACTGAGTTGCTCACCCAGTGATTCGGAATTGAGTATGTTCCCGCATTGGCTCGACCAGATAACCTGATCGTTATCGAGCATCCATTCCCAGTGGCCTAGTTTTGCAATTCTCTGCGCCTTATCAAGCTTGATCTGACTGGCTCTTAGATCATCGGCATTTTTTGCTGACCGCATCATGTAGCGGACACGGTAAGGCAGTAGAAAAAAGTTTATCGGTTTGGTTACAAAGTCCGTGGCACCTGCCTCATAAGCTTTCTGAATGGATTCAACATCGTCCAGCCCGGTTATCATCAAAATCGGTACGTGTCCTCCGCCTTCACGTTCTCTGATAACCGCACAGCTGTCAAAGCCGTTCATTCTTGGCATGACGACATCCATCACAACAATATCAGGTGCGTGAGCATCGAATTGTTCGATCGCTTCCTGACCATCTTCAGCTTCTATGACTTCAAAGCCGGCGGCACTCAATGCCTCGGATGCCATTAGCAGTCCTGCCAGGTCGTCATCGACGACCAGCACCTTAGGCATTTGGTTTTTTGAATGGCTATCAGTCATGCTGGATTGCTCTATGAGGCTTAAGCGTACTGCTTGATCTGGTCGACTGTAGATGTGAAGCCCTGCGAGATATTTTCTATATCTCCTGTAGCTTCGCTTAACTGGTTGCCGGCTGCCTTGGCTTCTACACGGCTGCACGCATCGGCCATTGCTGACGCGCCAACGTATGCGCTACTCGATTTCAGGGTATGCGCTGCCATTTTTACTTTGTCGCAGTCATTCGCGGCAACACCTTCATGGATGGCTGAAATCAATTCTGGTGATTTCTCCATGTACATGTTTACTATTCTGGCAAGAATGTCAGGTTTGCCTGGTCGTTGAAGAGATCTAATGGCATCAAGGGCCGATTGGTCTATTTCTATGTTCATGATGTTCTCGTCGGAGGTGTTATTTGCGTGTTCCTGGCCCTGATCGTTTGTATTGTTCGATGAATCTGCTTTCTCTGCCGATCTTGCAACCCACTGTTGTACGACGCGGGACAGATCAGTCTGGAAGATTGGTTTGGTTAAAAAATCATCCATGCCAGCGTCAAGGCACAGATCTTTGTCTACCTCCGTAGCATTTGCGGTTAGCGCGACTATTGGGGTGGAGCAATCATTGTCGCGTATCGCCCGTGTCGCATTGAAGCCATCCATAACCGGCATTTGGCAATCCATCAATATTAAATCGAAGTTGTTGTCCTGCAGCATCGCATCTACTGCGTCCGCGCCATTGTTGGCAACAACTACTTCGTAGCCCATGGACTCAAGCATTACTGTGGCAACTTCCTGATTGATCGGATCATCTTCTGTTAGAAGGATCCTGGTGGTTCGATCTGGCAGTGGAAGCTCTTCAGGTTTACCCTGATCCAGAATTACTTTGGTAATGGAGTCATATAAAAGTGCCTGGCGGGCAGGCTTCATCATAGATTTTACTATGCCGCGTTCCTGCATCAATTTTTGATTCAAATCGACAACTGATGAAGTCAGCATCATCACTCGCAGGTCTTTTGAGTACTCTGCGTTTTGGATGTGCAATGCTAATTCGAGACCGTCCATGTCCGGCATGTTCAGATCGAGAATAGCTAAATCGAACGGCTTGTTGTTGTTAGCCGCATCGGAGAGAAACATCAGCGCACTTTTGCCGGAGTCTGCACACTGCACATCCAGATCCCATTGCTGCAATTGCAGCGATAGTATTTCCAGGTTGGTTTCGGTGTCGTCCACCACGATCACGCGCTTACCGGCTAAGTGATTTTTTCCTACTTCGTTTATTGAGTCATTGCTGCCTTCACGCAGCGTGCAGCTAAAGGTAAACCGTGAACCTGTGTTTGGCTCGCTTTCAATAGATATTTCGCCGTCCATCATCTGAGCCAGCCGGTTTGCAATTGACAACCCTAAACCAGTGCCACCATATTTTCGGGTACTGGAATTGTCGGCTTGCGCGAATGATTTGAAAATTTCTGACTGTACTTCTGGTGCTATGCCAGGGCCAGTATCTGCGATTGTAACGGAGTGCTTACCATCTTCGGGGCTCACCGCTTCACTTACTATAATTTCACCACTCTCAGTAAATTTAATCGCGTTATCGATTAAATTCGAAATAATCTGTCGGATTCGAAATTCATCTCCAATAACCGGGACTTGCAATCCGCTCTGTGTATCGCAAGTTAGTTGTAAGTTTTTAGACTCTGCCATTTTCTTATATTGCTGACAGACGTCCTGAACGACTTTACTGAAGAAAAACACATTATCTTCGAGGTCGAGCTTGCCATGATGCAGATGCGAAAAATCCAGCATGTCATTAACAACATGCAAAAGAGACTCAGTTGAGCGCGTGATGGATTTTGTGAACTTTAGTTGTTCTTCAGTGAGCTGCGTACCATGTAGCAGCTCCGTCATGCCAAGAATTCCGTTCATAGGCGTTCTTATTTCATGACTGATATTGGCCAGGAAACGACTCTTGGTCAGTTCCGCAGCTTCAGCGCGGTCATTGGTCTCTTCCAGAGTGGAGACCAGCCGGGCGTTCTCTTCTTTTAAACGCGCAGCTGCAAGCTCAGCATCACTGAGTTGCTGTTGAAGCTCCAGTATTTCTTGTTGTGTCTGACTCATGAGTTCGCTTACGTAATCGATTTAGTCCTGCCCATACTGCTCTCATCCAGAAAGCTATAAAGGAAGGCGCTACAAAGGTGATCGACAACTGAGGGTAATAGCTTGATTGACAATTGTGATTTGTTGATGCAGGACAGGCATTTATACCCGGGAAATGGCGGATACGAACTTCGATTCAATAACTTCGATTACGTGCCGACACAGTGGGGGCAGCTAAGGAAGTGGCGCTTTTGCGTCTGGATTCTCTATTCAACAACGCGAGCAGTTGTAAATGAAGCACTCAATGAGCACCGCATTATCGGTTGTAATAATCTCCCTGTTTTTTGCAGTGAGGCTTGCTTCTGCCGCAGGTGAAAACAGCGATGTGGTCACACTTAGCATTGGATTACAAAACTCCAGCAAACCTTCTGCAATGGTTCGAAAATACAGACCAATCATCACTGAGTTGCAAAAGAAAGTTGCCCAGAGGCTCGGCAAGCCAGTGCGTATCAGAATGCAAATTGCCAAAAGCAATCAAAAAGGAATTGAGTATCTGGCAAATGGAAAGGTTGATTTTGCATTAATAGGGGCGGCAACCTATGTGGAAGCAAAGACCGAGAATCCCGAGATACAAATATTGGCGATTGAAAGCAAAAACAGAACTAAGGTGGTGAACGGTATTATTGTCACCGGGTTGCACAGCTCAATCAGGACAATAGCTGATCTGCATGGGCAATCATTTGCTTTTGGTGATTTGCAATCGACCAGTGGCCGGTTTATGGCGCAGCAATTTCTGTTAAAAAATGGCATTGGTGCAAAAGATCTGAGTCGTTACGAATATCTTGGACGGCACGATATCGTCGGTGTCAAAGTAGGCGTTGGTGACTTTGCCGCGGGTGCAATGTCTGAGGCTACTTTTAGAAAGCTACTTAGCGATGGCGAGAAAATTCGTGAACTTGCAAGATTCCCGATTGTTTCCAAGCCGTGGGTAACTCGTGCGGGAATAGATCCAGCTGTATACAGTGCACTTAAAATTAGTCTGTTGGAAATGTCGAGTGCGAAAGCGCTCGAACCACTGGAAATTAACGGATTTGTAAACGGTACCAATGAAGACTATCGGGTAGTTGCAAATGCGATGAGCCAGAATCACCTGTTTTTTAGTGATGAAGATCGCAAGCCTGTTGAATGGGTTCTGGCAACAAGCGAAGAAGACAAAACGGACGGGTCCTCGGAGTAGTATCAAGTACCCAAAGAATAAAAATAGTTACTGACCTCGTGAAAATATTAATAATCAAAACGCGTGAATTGTCAGTGCGGAGAGTTATATGCCTGTTCAGATTATAAAAAAATACAAACTTCAGAGCTTATTGTTTATAAGTCTCACTTTGACTTTTGCAAGTGTTGCTTATATTACCGGTGAGTACATGCGCACGGTGCAGACGCGCACACTTGAAGACAGCTTTACGCGGCACAGTCAAAAAACATTCAGTATGTTATTTGCAACGTCGCTTGATGCTGTGTTGAGTGAAGATCAACCGGTACTGGAGACCATAGTTGCTCAATCTATTGAATTGGATCCTGAGATTCATGAGCTTTCTATTGTTAATGAATATAATCAGGTATTAGCTGAGTGGGGAAGTGGTCAGCGCATTTCGGATTCATTGAAAATTCCGTTTCAACAGGATGTAATATTTGAAGGGGAATCATTCGGCACTATATCTATTGTCTGGGATGCAAGTGTTCAGCGACAGACTGTTAAAGCTCATGTAAATAAAATCTGGGCCTATACAATTACTGCGTTCACTATTATTGCAATGATAGTAATGCTGGTAGTGATGCGCCTGGTAATCGCTCCCATTCGAGCTATTCACTCCAAGCTGGTGGAAATCCAGATGGATAAACACGGCGCGCCAATTACTGTTCAGGCTGCCAGAGAGCTGGATGAGCTGGCTGATACGGTAAATGAGCTCGGCAATTTAATTGAACTAAAACAGGCTAGAGAGAAAGAACTGGAGGAAACGTCTCGTTCAAAATCAGAATTTCTGGCCAATATGAGTCATGAGCTCAGAACCCCTATGAACGGTGTTCTGGGTATGTTGAACCTGTTAAGTAAGACTGAGCTGGACACCAGTCAGTCGGACTGTGTCGATACCGCAGTATCTTCCGGTAAAAATCTACTCAGCCTGATTAACGATATTCTGGATTTCTCTAAAATTGAAGCAGGCAGACTTGAATACGAAAGCATTGACTTCAATTTTCTTGCCCTGGTAGAGGACACCTGCAGTGCACTCGCGACACAGGCGCACACTAAAAATCTGGAGCTGGTGACAGACCTTGATTTTACGATTCCTGTGATGGTTAATGGTGATCCAACTCGTTTGCGCCAGGTACTTACTAATTTAATGGGTAATGCGATCAAATTTACCACAGAGGGTGAAATAGTCGTTCGTACATCTTATGTTGATCCGGCAAAGGGACTGGTTTCTTTTGAAGTGCAGGACAGTGGCGTTGGAATTGACGATAGCGCCATTGAAGCGATTTTTGATTCGTTTGCGCAAGCGGATGGGTCTACCACCCGAAAGTTTGGCGGTACCGGTCTCGGGTTGTCAATTTCAAAGCAGTTGGTTGAAGGTTTAGGTGGTGAAATTACCGTGACCTCCGAGCCCGGTAAAGGCAGTATCTTCGGATTTACGATTCCTTTTCGTGCCTGTGATGAAGTTGCCGAGCCTAAAGTGTTTAACCGTCTTGTTGGTGCGAATGTGGTACTTCTGGAAGGTAACGATACCGCGCGTAAAATCCTGAACGATTGTCTGGTGGCGCTTGGTGCGACTGTCAATGCTTACGGATCTGCGGTTAAAGGTCTGCAACATCTAAGTACCAACCCTGTTGATCAACTGGATGCGGTGCTTGTTTCTTCAAATCTTAGTGATATGACCGGTGCCCAGTTTGTTGATACGCTGGCCAAGAATACACATCTTAACGATGTCAAAGTGATATCTCTGGTGTACATGAGCAGCCAGTCTCAGGACTTGCTTGCAAACAACAATGCACGTGTTGGTGCGCACCTGACCAAGCCAGTCAGACTGGATTCGCTGCACACAATTCTTGGCGATGTAATTCGCGGCGAAAGTGAGAGTAGCAAACAAAACAAGGAGGTAGTAGAAAAGAGTACTGCAGTTGAAGTTGGTGGTAAGGTACTGGTTGTTGAAGATAACGAAATCAACCAGCTGGTAGCCCTTGGTATGTTAGAAAGTATAGGCTACGACGTAGACACTGCCGATAATGGCCTGCTCGCTTTATCGGCGTTAGAAGATAGCCTGTACGATGTTATTTTGATGGACTGTCAAATGCCTGAGATGGATGGTTATGAAGCGACTCAAAAGATAAGAGAGCATAACAATCCGGATGTTGCATCCATTCCAATTATTGCGTTAACTGCAAATGCTATGTCTGGTGATGCGGAAAAGTGTTTGAAGGCAGGTATGGATGATTACCTCTCCAAGCCGTTTGAACCGGATTTGTTTGAGGAAAAGATGATCCACTGGTCTACTAATGGCCGAACGGGTAATGGCAGCGCGGAATCTGCTAATAGCCAGAATAAAAAAGCAGCCTAGGAAGCAATGCGGCAGAAAATTACGTAACGCCGGGGTGCGTTCGCGGTAGCAGAGCGTCTGTCGCGCAGGTTCCTGGATCGACACTCAAAAATACCACTATTAAAAAGCATAAACAGGCCAGAGTTATCATGAACACATTGCAGAGCGACAATCGTACAAATCGTCTTTACGGTAGCCGCAAAGATAGCGTGTATACAGTCAGTGGTATTGTCCACGTGATACGTAATGAAGCAGAACTACCTTACGTTCGCGAAGGTGAGATAATAGTTGCACCAAGAATTGATCCTGCCTGGTGTGAACAATTAGAACTTGCCAAAGCGATAATTGAAGACGCAAGTGCATTAGATTCAGAGGCTGAGAGCATTGCCAGCCATTATGATATTCCCGCAGTTGTTGCGGTGGTTGGTGCAATGGAACTGCGTTCCGGCGATATTGTTACGCTGTACGGCGATGGTGAAATTGAAAGGATTTATGACAAGCGTGCCCCTGATTCGCCTTTGCGCGTGTCGGTACCTGCCGCGGTAAATGCACGTAACGGTAATGGAGATGTCACCGCTGAGAATGTTTTAGATTTTGCCAGCGCCAGGTCTAAATCTGCTGAAACCGACATTCCTGCAGAAGGTCCTGATGGCGAGTCCGAAGATGATAAAAAAGATCAGGACTCGCTTTCGGAAGAATCCAAAAACTGAACTCTGAGTCTGCATCGGTAATCCGTCCGGCAAACGATAAGCAGGCATGCTCTCGCCGGTCTGCTGAGTTAGCATAAACAAAACCAACGTGGCAATAAACTTGAATCCAGTGAAAATCTGGCCAGTACTGCTTTGCCTGCTTGTATCTGGTTGTTCCTTGCAACAACATACTGACAGGGCTGAGCGTTCATGGCTGCATACAAATTCGCTAAGTGCTGAGCTGCATCGTGTAAGCTTTGCGACAGAGGTTGATTCGACCTCCGATGCTGCTGTCAATAAGGCCGACAAATCACTTCTGACCGCGGTCGACGTCAGTACGTATCTGCGCGGCCAAATTGAATCGCGGGATATTGACGAGCTCAGTGGTATCGCGCCTGTACTCGATGTACGCGACAGGTATTGGGCTATCAATGATAGCGGCAATAAACCGCGGCTGTTTGTTGTGAATGGCAGTGGCACGCATTTCGGTAACATCGATATACCAGTGCCCAATAGAGATTGGGAAGATCTTGCTACATTCAGATTGAATGGAGAGAATTGGATCGCGATTGGTGAAACTGGTGATAACCTGCGCAGGTTTGCGGTCAGTTCAATCTATTTTTTCAAGCAGCCGGATTTTAAAAATCTGCCCGGTCGGCTTACGCTTGCGCACCGGTTAGATTTTTCCTACGAAGATGGATCGCAAAATGTTGAATCATTGTCTGTCTCGGCACGTGAAAGAAAGATTTACCTGATTTCCAAGGAAAAGACCGCGGCTGTCTATACGCTGCCATTGCCGGAGCTAATTGGTCATGGCCTGTCGGGTGGTGCGGTTGAAGGTTCCAGTGACACACTGCAGGTTGCCGGAAAGGTCGGGCAATTGGCGGAACTGAAGTCGACTCGCGATGATGCCTGGTGGGAAAGAATGTTTGCGCAAAGTTTATTGCTGACGCCAACGGGCCTCGACTTTAGCGCAGATGATCGAATGGCAGTGGTTTCAAATTACCGTCATGTGTATCTCTTTCCACGCACGGGGAATGAGCCATGGGCGGTAGCGCTTGCGCGTGAACCAAAGATCCTGACCAGCCACAGACTGGAGCAGAGTGAGTCGGTTTCTTTCTCTGTTGATGCGCGTGAAGTAATTGTGGGTAGTGAGGGTGTCCATGCGCCGTTGCTGACAATCCGGCCATCAGTAAGCGCCGCTAAGCTATAGGCCTTATTGATCAAATACTACCTGCTTGTGTGTACACATTTGTGTGTAGCTGGATTATCATCCGGATCATCATCTTATAGCGAGATTTTTCATGCCCAAAGTTACATTTATCGATGCCGACGGCACCCGTCACGAAGTAGAGGGCAAGAACGGCGTCAGTCTGATGGAAATTGCCATTGCCAATAACATTGATGGTGTAGAGGCGGAATGTGGCGGTTCCTGCATGTGCGCGACCTGTCACTGCTTCATTGAAGAAGAGTTTACTGCCAGTGTGCCTGAAATGCAGAGCGACGAAGACGAAATGCTCGGATTTACAGCGGTCGACAGAAAAAGCTCAAGCCGCCTCAGCTGCCAGATCAAATTGACTGACGAGCTTGATGGAATAGAAGTACATCTGCCGTCTGAGCAAAATTAGCTAGTGCCCATCCAGACACCGTGGTGTCGCGAGGATCATCCAATTGCGTGATATTCTGGCAGCCATATGTAGGCGTTTAACCGTTCTAAGTAACTCCATAGGGTCGATCGAAAGATCGCGTGCCCGGGTGGTCTGCAGTAGCACCTGTTTCTGGATTGGCACCAGTTGTGGCTGATCCGGTTATAGTTGTCGGTGGCGGTCAGGCTGCTGTGCAGTTTTGTCTGGCGCTCCGAAAAGAAAAAGTTGAAAGCCCCATTCTGTTGCTTAGCGACGAATCTGAGTACCCCTATCATCGGCCGCCACTTTCGAAATCGTATCTGTCGGGAGATACGGATGAAGAAAAGCTCTCAATGCGCCCGGTATCATTTTACGAATCTAAAAATGTCGAGGTTCAGCTTGATACCGCTGTTACCACTATAGAGACGAAAAATAAAACAGTAACAACTGCTGGCTCGACCTATAGTTACCAGTCTCTGGTGATAGCAACTGGCGCCAGACCACGGTCTTTATCTATGCCCGGTATGAATCTCGACGGCGTGCATTTGCTAAGGGATCTTACTCATTCGCGAAAAATTAAGTCTGCACTTGCGCATGCAAAAAATATTGTTGTTGTCGGTGCGGGATTTATAGGGCTCGAGCTTGCGTCTGTAGCACGTGGTATGAAAAAACACGTAACTGTATTCGATACTGCAGACCGTGTTATGGCGAGAGCAGTATCCCCGGATGTCTCTCGTTGGTTTGAAAATACCCATCGTAAAAATGGCATAGAGTTGCGTCTGAATGATTCTGTGCGTGCGATCGAAGGTGAATCAAATGTGCAACGAGTGATTACCGAATCCGGTGATGTTATTGATTGTGATTTATTGGTTGTTGGTATTGGTGTGATACCAAATATTGAACTTGCAGACGCCGCTGGAATTGCCTGTAATAATGGCATTATTGTTAATGAGTTCTGTGAGACGACATCTGAGGCAAGCGTATACGCGATCGGCGATTGCACTGTGCATCCGAATCCCTTTTTTAATAATCAAAAAATTCGCCTTGAATCTGTACAGAACGCAACCGATCAGGCCAGAGTGGCAGCCGCTGCAATAGCGGGCAATAAGAAACCTTATAATTCGGTACCGTGGTTTTGGTCAGATCAGGGTGAGCATAGCCTGCAAATGGCTGGTTTGTCTGATGGTGCAGACTTGTTCGTACGCAGAGCGCCACGTCTGCTGGCGGCACAATCCCCGGAGCTAACTACAGAAAATGCCGCAGACAGCTTTTCAATTTTTCACTTCCTTGATGGAAATTTGCAATGCGTTGATTCAGTCAATAGCCCGCGGGATCATATGCTTGCGCGAAAACTGATTGCTGGCGGGATTAACCCAACACCTCAGCAAGTAGCTGATTCCGATTTTGATCTAAAATCGCTGATTTAATTGCACGGGTTAAGTGCTGGCCCGGTGAGATGTTTTTTGACGGGCTGCGCAGAATTACACGGAATTCACTTTTAAGCCGCGGAATTCCCCGGGCAAGTGGCATGTCTGCACCGAAATTTGCACATCGTTTAACGTTAGATCCGGTTTGTGGCAGTGAGTTGCCTTGTACAATGTGTTGCTGCGTTAATATACTGGAACGCCAATTAGTGTTAATCATCAGATAAAGAGTTTCTGCCATGTTGAAGTCACTGCATCGAATCGGCTCCGGGATTGTGTCGCTGTTACTGTCGTTGTCTCTGGTGCTTACCCCTTTTGCACAGGCGTGGGCTCAGATTGACGACACAGAGGCACCGGTACTGATCCACCGTCAGATTGATGCCGGGGTGGCCGGTGAGCTTCAGACTTTTCTGGCGAGAGTGTCTGATGACTTTGGCGTCAGCGAAGTAACGCTTTACTACCGGCAGGGTGACACCGGGGAATTCAATAGTCTGAACATGCGGCCATTGCTCGATTCGATTGGTGAGTACATGATTGCAATCGAAACCTCGGTTAACGACTATGCCGGTTTGCAGTACTACATTGAAGCGCGAGACGAGTCGGGCAATCAAACCAATCGCGGCTTTGAGTATGCTCCGATCATTCTGCCGCTTTCGCAACCGGTGCCGGTCGTCACGGCAAATACGACTCCCGGGCCTGTTGTGGAGCCGGATGTGCTGGCTGGTGGACAGGTGCCCGAAACTGAACCTGCTTCGCAAAGTGGTGGCTTCGAGGTTAAACCTACAACAATTCTGCTCGGCATTGGTGCTTTGCTTGCAGTGGGAGCACTGGTGGCTAGTGGTTCCGGTGGGGACGACTCGCCGGAAACGCCCGTAGTTGATCCTGAGCCGGGCACTGTTACGCTCACTGTTGTCAGTGATCTGCCCAGTGCTGAGTAAAGCTTTACTGTCAATAGAATAGCCGGATAACCGGTGACGGGTGCTTACAATGAGAGTAACCCGTGTCTGGAAAAAAAATAGTGTTGTGGCGAGCATTCTCTTTGCTTGTACTGATCGGCTTGGTTGCCTGCGATTCGCAAACCATTGATTCACAATTGACGGATACTGTTGAGCCGGTGGTCCTGGATGGTACGGACATTCAGGTCCCGCTTCCTCAGCAACTTCGCACTGCCAGTGCAATTGACCTGAATGCAGTCTCGGCGGTGGTTACGATTGACGGAATTGAAAGCCAGCTGCAATCCACAGCACCCGGCCAGTCCGGCGGCCAGTTCAGTGGACAGATAACTGTTCCGGCGCGATCCAGTTTTACTGTTGTTATTGATTTTTACGAATTGTTTGCCGGGCAAAGGCTGGCCCTTGCCAGAGCAGAAAAGGTGGTAACAACATCTAACGGAAACGCATCACTGAACCTGCAAAACGAAGACTATGATTTCAATTTGTTTGATTTTGATCGTGACAATGCAAGTAATCTTCTTGAGCGGCAATTTGATACCAATCCGCTGGACTCTTCACAAGTACCGGACTTTGTAGAGGTTGAAGTATTTGCGGCGCTTCCTGTTGCAGCAACTAATGCCGGCTACACTAACTATCAGATAGAAGCATCGGTTGGAGCGGAAGCGGTGACTGCTGACGCCGTTAGCGGTCCGCTGAGCCACACATTCAGGGTGCCACGGCGGGACTCTCTTGCCATTAATATACGGCTGATTGAAAATGTTTCTGGCCGAGGCATAGTGTTTGGTACTCAAGCCAGACAAGTTGCGAATCCACCCGAAAGCGTACGAGTTGTGTTTGAGGGTACTGGCTACACTTTCGACACTGACGAGGACGCCGATGGAGTCACTGATCTGGATGAATTGATTGCCGGTACCGATTTGTTGTCGACATCAGAACTCAATCAGATACCGTTTACGGTATTGTTTAATGTGCCGCCTGAAATAGCAAATCCAAACAGCGCGTTTGCCGTATTAGAGATTAATGGGACTAATGTCAGCCTGTCGCGAATGGAGAACACTTATACTGCAACAGCATCGGCTAGTGCAGGTAGTTCGATAAGCATAGAGGCACAGGTTAACGATACCTTTCAGGGCGATGTGATCCCTTTAGCCACGTTTAGCGGTAACGCGATGCCGAGTGTTGGTGAGACACTGCAGCTGGAGGGTTTCTCTTTACAGCTTGATGAAGACAATGACGGCATTGCTAATTACCTTGAGCTTGCTCAGGGAAGTGATCCGTTTAACTCACCTGATCAACAGTGTACACCGGTGATGGAAACCGTATTCGCTACACTGACTGACGATGGGTACCAGCAGAACACCAGACTGTTTGATAACAACACACTGCAGGTGTCACAAAATCGCAGAACTATTTTGATCCGCTATTCGTATGATGAAAGTCTGGGATCGGTGATTGCGGCAAGCCTTAGTCTGACGGTCACAACCGATGAGGGGAGTGGTCTGCTGTCACTCTTTTCAGTTCAGGATTTTGAATGGAGTGACAACGCAAGCTCTGTTATTCTGCCAGCGCTTGGAGCGCCGGTTGGTTCGCGGGAAGATGTCTGGCTTGAGGATGTTGAATATTCGTTTAACCTGAACCCCGACGTAGTTTCCAGTGACTTCACTCTGTTTATTGAACAGGAAAACGGCAACGATGTCGCGTTTGGTTCAAGTGATACAACAGTGCCTCCAGCGCTGGAGCTATTGGTTGAGCGTTGCGAGTAAGGAGTCCCGTCTGACTGCATCAGGCTCAGCACCGAAACCTTGCTTGCCAAAAGTATCTCTCGGTAAAGGTCGTGCTAATAAGTACCTTTGAAGGGGAGGGCATCAGCGGGTTTTAGAGCCGTTGCTGCCCCCGTTACGTTACCAGCGAATTTTTTGCCATATACCGTTGCTGCGTGTGGCAGTAACTACTGCACCGTTCCACTTGCCAGCGCCATAGACGCTGCCATCATCGGCTCTGCCGAACATCGCAACATTTAAACGACCAGTGACGGTGTCACCGTCAGAGTCGACTTCATCTATGATCACATCCAGCCGATGGTGACGTGCGAATGTGCTATTGAGAAAGCGTATGCGACCTTGCGGTAAGTCTTCACTAAGGGCAGTTACAGCGTCTATGTCTTTAGCTTCCAGTGCAAGCCGCAGCTGGTTTAAATGGTCGGCAGCAGGTCCACTGCCATCTACGTAGCTGTTACGTGGCGGTTCGGGCGTCAGTGTCTGGTTGCTTTCAGTGTCAGTGCTTGTGTCGGTGCTGGCATTTTCATTTATGTTTGAGTTTGCTGCCGTGACTGCATTAACATCTGCGCTTGCTACCAGGTCTTCTGCCTCATCTGATGCAGAGGACTGTGTTGCACTTGCCTGTGTTGTTGTTGCTTGTGTCGTTGTAGCCTGTGATGTTGTGGCCTCCGTCGTTGCCGCCTGTGACGTGGTTGTCTCCGTCGTGATTGCCTGGGCTGCTGCTTGTATTTCAGCCTCGCCTGAATCTATTTTTCTCAGTAGCGCTCTGGATACAGTTTGATCAGGGATGAACTTGTCTGTCTCTACGTAGAGTGCCTTCGCTTCGGCGAACCGCTTCTCTTCTATGAGAGAGTTTATTTCATTTATTTTTTCCTGAATGAACGGGGATACGTTGTTGTCTATGCCGGTTAGAGGTGAAGCTGGCCTGGTAACTACAGGAGTATCAGTTGTTGTGGCAGGCTCTGACGGTTCTAGTGATGCGGTGTTTACAGGGGTAATAACAGTGTCCTGAGCTGGTGTTACGACAGGACTTGAGTCGGCGATGGTTGTTGCCGGTTGGTTTTCGATAGTAGTGTCATTGCTTTCCGGCGAACTATAAAGTCCGGTGAGGCCTGCTTTGTCAGCTCTTGCCAGTAACCGGTTTGCCTCGGACAAATTGTTGTTTTTCATGTTGTCTGCAATTTGCTCGCGTACTTCTGTTTCAATAGAGCGTATCCCGGCTTTAGCGGCGGCATTATTTGGATCGCTTTGCAAAACCAGCTGATAGTAATCGGCTGCCGACTCACCCGGAGGAAAGATAAAGTTAGAAGTGCTGAGCTTTTGCTCTGCAAGGGTGAGCTTTTGTTCAACTGTCAGGTTGGAGGCTTTGTTGCCGAAGTTAGTAAACAACTCCGGTGAATTAACGTAGGCCACTGATGCGCCAACAACAGCTACCAGACCGAGTGCTGGCAGCAAAAGCCGCCATGAGGAGTTTTTCTTTGGTGGTTCGTAGTTCCAGTCCGAATCATCAAACTCAATTTCTTCACGGATTATTCTTTTGCGTTCAGAGTGACGGTTGCCATCCAGATGGCTTGGTCGTTCAAGCTTGCTGCGTTTTCTTCCTGAGGTGCTGCCTGAATTCTGATAAATGCTGGATTCCCCATTCTCCGGGTCACGACGCAGATTCTTGCGTGGTGTTTCACCACCGGTGTTGTTACCAAAAGCTTGCTGCTCTGAGGCAACGCCACCTTGTGGTACCACAGGCGGAGTACTGTTAGCAGCACGCGGATGGTGCGTAGGCATTGTGGTAATGACGGAATCGCGCTCGCCCGCATTCGGGTCCAGGGATACTACGCCCGCATCCATTGCAGTATCGGTACGTAGCGGAATGCTGACGATATCGTCTCGACCTGAGGTCGTTGCTGGTGTCACGGTATCGCTGCCGGCTTCTCGAGGTTTGTCGACCCGATGCGGTGAATAAATCGAGACATCTTTTTTGGCAATGTAGGCAGATGCGGGATTGAAGACGCCATCAAATGAATCGCGCCATTGTGGGATCACCTGAGGCCGGTCTTCGGCTTCCATGCGCAAGCCCCAGTCAATTGCGTCGAGGCAATCATCGGAGTAGGTGTCGTTGGCCAGGCTGCGCACGGTTGCCAGTGGATCATCTCCCTGGGTAACTGAGGCGGAAGCACGGGTTACTGAGTCGGTTGGCACATCACCGGTTACGGCCTCATAGCAAACTGCTGCCAGCGCATAGATATCGGACCATGGGCCCTGTGTATCTTCTGATACGTTGTATTGCTCGATTGGAGTGTAGCCGACTGTAACTACTGCTGTGAGCTGTTGCGTAGTTTCGGTCATGGTGTAACGTGCGGCACCGAAGTCGATCAATACAGGCGAGCCGTTGTGCCGAACGTAAATGTTTGATGGCTTGATGTCGCGATGCACAAAACCGTGTCTGTGTATTTCTTCGACGCCATCGAGTATCGGGAACAAAATTGCTCGTAACTCGTCTTCTGGCAGAGTTTTGCGCTTTTCGAGTATCTCTGCCAGTTCTTCGCCCTGCTCGAAGTCCATTACCATGTATGCAGTGTTGTTTGCGTGCAGCACCTGATGCACGCGAACAATGTGCGGGTGCTTAAAACGGGCAAGGGTTTTGCCCTCGCGGGCAAAATTTGCCAGCCCAACGTCGTAGTCTTCAGCGAACTCTGGTTTACGGGCCGAGACCTGCAGGTTTTCGTCGCGCTGAGTAATTTCGCGTGGCAGGTATTCCTTAATTGCGACTTCTACATCAAGGTTTTCATCGGTCGCCAGATAAGTGACTGCAAAGCCTCCTCGACCGAGAACTTGCTCTATTCGGTAAAAACCGATTTTGTCGCCACGCTGAAGTGTGTCGGTATAATTGCTCACGCAAGCCTCAACTTATTGAATATTAACGCATTTTATGGGGTTTTAGCGCTCGAAGCGCGAATAAGTCCTATTCTAATCTATCTGGCGTTCGGGGTGTTTAAGAAACGTAACAATGTATAAGGCCCGATCTGTAAGTGTGATCGGGCCAAAAATATCGATCACGATGGATGTTAGCCATCGCGGCAGCCAGTACGAGACTGCCACCGTTTCCCTGGTTCATTCTCCCGTGTTCATTCTCCCGTGTTCATTTTCTATGGTTTTTACAGATCCACTCCCGCGGGCGGACAACTTCCCGGGCTCTGCGTCTTAGCTTCAGTTCTTTAAGTATTCCGCCATCGAATCATCCATTGCCTGCTTCCAGGGTGTATGGTGCACCGGCGATTGATTCTTGGTCATTAAAGAAGCGTGTGCCTTGTCGCGAAAACCCATGATGTCGTCATGCTTATGGTGCTCCCATACCATAAAGGCCTGGTTCACACCTTCCACATCAAATGTAGGATAGTCAGTCTGGCTGATCAGTTCCTTAACGTAATCACCCTGGAACCAGATCAGATCCTCATCGGACTCAAGCGTTGCTTCGCGTGCAAGCCACTTGTCACTGTGGGTTTTCATCTCGGCATCTGATGCCGGTGCAATTTTGCCCATGATGACATCGCGTGCCCACCAGGCTTGTGCGTCGAACATGTTAAACGTGTAGAACTGATCCTGCATGCCGAGGTACATAACTTTTGGATTTGGCTCGTATGCCACACCCTGGTACAGATCTGGTGTCCACATGCGATTGGTAGCCTGCAACCGGATGTCGTCTGCCATAAACGGGAAGTGGTGCAGGTAGCCAGTGCACATGATGATTACATCCAGTTCTTTGGAGGTGCCATCGGCAAAGTGGCAGGTTTTACCATCGACTTTGGTTAGCAGGGGTTTTGTTTCCCAGTTGTCCGGCCAGTGAAAGCCCATGGGGGAGGTGCGGTAGCAGGCGGTGATAGACTTCGCACCATACTTCCAGCATTGCGAGCCGATGTCTTCAGCAGAGTAGCTTGCGCCGATAATCATGACATCCTTATCTTTAAATTCCAGTGCGTCGCGGAAGTCGTGTGCGTGTAGAACGCGGCCACCAAATGATTCTATGCCGTCGAACTTTGGAACATTGGGTGTTGAGAAGTGACCGGTTGCAACGATCACATGGTCAAAGTTTTCAACCACGGCTTTGTCATTGATTAAGTCGTGTGCGGTGACGGTAAAGTTATCTGCGTCTTTGTGATAGTCCACACGGCGCACCGGGTGTCTGAATTTACACCATGGTCTGACACCGGCTTTTTCAACCCGACCTTTAATGTAGTCTGCGAGTACTTCACGTGGTGGAAAGCTTGCGATTGGCTTGCCGAAATGTTCTTCAAACGAGTAATCTGCAAACTCAAGGCATTCTTTGGGGCCGTTTGACCATAAGTATCGATACATGGATCCGTGCACCGGCTCGCCGTATTCATCCAGGCCCGTGCGCCAGGTGTAGTTCCACAGTCCACCCCAGTCTTCCTGTTTTTCAAAGCAGACAACTTCAGGAATGTCTTCACTGTTATTTTTGGCTGATTGAAACGCTCTCAGTGCTGCTGTACCGCAGGGACCGGCTCCGATGATTGCAACTCGTTTTGCCACTTTAGTTTTTCCTCAGTATTTTTAGTGCCGTGTGATACGCGCGATTTATGGATTGCTGTATGTTTAGCAGTTGCTTTCGCGCACTCGATTAAGGCTGAGATCAGGATACCATAGTCATGCAGTTTTCAAAGTTCGCTACTCGACGGTTCTCAGGGTGATTGAACAGGGATTGAGGTGTTGCACGAGTGCAGGCCTTTATGCGCGCACTCTGGATTTATCCGGATCATAAAACGGATAGGGCACCACCTTTGCCATCAGTCGCTTCTGATGACCGTCGAGTTTGCCCACCTCAACTTCTACTCCGGGCTCGGTGTATTCCATACTCATGCGGCAGAGTGCGATATTCCTGGATAACTTCGGTGACCGGATACCGCTTGTGACTACGCCTACCTGCTGTCTGCCTACGTGCACGCAATCACCGTGCTCTGCAAGTTCATCGCCTTCAAGCTCAAGCCCGACCAGTTTGCGTTGCGGATTTTCCTTTCGCTTAAGCAATGCCTCTCGACCTATAAAATCATCCTGTTTTGTTTTTAATGGCACAACAAAGGGAATGCCTGCCTCATAGGGATCGGTTTCATCGGTAAATTCGTAGTTGGCAAATATAAGGCCCGCTTCAACTCGCAGGAGGTCAAGTGCTTCAAGCCCGAGTGGTGTGATCTTATGCGGTGCACCCGCTTCGAATACGGTGTTCCACACTTCAGGCGCGTGTTTTGGGTGGCAGAAAATCTCGTAACCCAATTCACCTGTGTAGCCTGTGCGTGAGACAACCAGTGGAATACCTTCGGGTCCGCCAATTCGCGCAACAGAAAATCTAAACCACGCCAGCTCTTCCAGCGGTGTTTGATCTGGCTTTGTCCAGATGATCTCTTTTAAAACGTCGCGACTTTTAGGGCCTTGTACCTGCAGGTTATGCAATTGATCGGTGGATGATTTTATCCATGCGTTCAAGCCTCGTTGTTTGGCTTGCTCTCGCAACCAGATGCCGCCGTAGTCGTTGCCGCCAATCCAGCGGAAGTTGGTTTCACACATTCTGAACACGGTGCCGTCATCTATCATGCCGCCGTTCTCGTAACACATTGCCGTGTATACAACCTGGCCTGGTGAGAGTCGTCTTACGTCGCGTGTAACACAGGTTTGCAATAATTCTTCTGCATCCGGTCCCAGTACTTCGAACTTACGAAGCGCTGAGAGATCCGTTGCAATGACACCTTCACGGCAGGCCCAGTACTCATCAATCGGGCCGTGATTGTTGAAACGATTCGCAAGCCAGTAACCATTGTACTCGGTAAAATTGCTGGTTAACTTGGCGGTTTGTGGGTGAAAACCGGTTTCTTTCGTCAGTTGTGGTTCGGCGTTAGCTGTCATTCTGAAGGCCACTGCGGTTGAGAATTCATGGATACCTGAATAAACGCGCACATGTATGTCTGTCGGGTTCCAGGCGTTGGCGGGGTCAATGTCGTCAGGACAGGCGGATGCAACGCACACAAGATCTTTCAGTGCCCGCATCAGGACATAGTCTCCGGGTCGTGACCAGGGCTCTTCCACCAGTAACTGGTTGTGATCATCGAATGTTGTGTTGAAGAAGTTGTTCATTGCCATCCAGCCGGCACGTGGCTGGATGCCATATGGAGACAATGCGGCGTTGAAGTTATCACTGCAGTTAACGTGACCGGGGTAGCCTGCATCATCATAGTATTTTGCCGTGCATGCGAGACCGAATGAGTCATGGCGGCAGCAGGTATCTCTTACCACTTCGACCATGGCTTTCATGTCCTGGTCGTAGAACTTGCTGTGTAAGCCCGGAAGCGGGTAGGCGTGTGCCATCAATGTTCTGGTGGTTGTGGCATCGAGGCAGCGCTCTACACCGTCTTGTAGTTTTTTAGCATCAAAGCATTGAAAGTCGCTGCACTCTTTACCTTCCACATCAATAATCTGGATGTAGTCGCCGGCTTTAACTTCAAATGCTCTTGCCGTACATCGATCAATACGTTCGTCGAGTATAGGGTCTGCCAGTGGTTCGGGGAGTTTGGGTTCAGGGTTAGCGGCCGGATCGTTGCGAACAATGTATACCAGCAGATCTGTTGGCGGGTGTTGTTCGTGCGCTAACATATCACTGCCCGGGGCTGCGATGATGCAGGTCAGTGGTTCGCTGGCAGTAGCACTGATCAAATGCTCTGCAGGTGTCTCTCCGTCCATTACAAGCAGGGACCTCATGCGATCAGTAGTGATATTGCGTGACTTAAGACCCGCGGCAACTCTTAGCGATCCCTCTTTCGGTTGCAGTAACATTGCCGGAATGTTGCTGTCAGTCTGTGTCGCGCCGTGTATTCGCAGTGCATCTGGTACACATTGACCTGCTTTATTAAAAATTGCGAGTTCGCATTGCTGCCGACCTTCAGGGTCTATGATTTCAAGTAAGTCACCCGGGTGTAAATCAATAACAATCATGCCACTGGCATTAACCGGATAGCGCTCGGTATCGGCAGGTAGTTTGAGTGAGCCCGGTAGAATTACTCCTGACTTTGCGGTCTCAAAGCGATGCATCATGATCATACTGTCGCTCCCAGTAAATCGTTTCGTGCGAGTTCCAGGTGTTCTATGGTGATTTTCTCGGCGGTATTTATATCCCGGATTGCTACTGCTTCAAAGATTGCCCTGTGTTGCTTGTTGTACAGCGCTATCTGTGCGTCGGTAAGGATTTTGTCTTTTACAACGCTCCACTGACGATGACATCGAACATCGTTTATGTGGCTGCACATCCAGAGCATAAGCGCGTTGCCGGTGCACTCTGCCAGTGTCAGGTGGAATGCCTGATCGGCTTTGCTGAATTCTTCAGGCTCGCATTTGTCGGTCAACGCCTCGAGTTCCAGAACCGTTTTCTCAAGCGCTTCAAGGTTTATAGCACTGGCGTTTAGTACGGCCAGCCGCGCTGCCTGCACTTCAAGGCCTTTGCGAACCTCTATAAGTTCCAGGGGACTGGTGATGTTGGCAATTTCTGATTCACTTGCCATTGCTTTATGTCGCACGAAAGTGCCGCTGCCTATGCGCCTTTCGATAAGCTTGAGGTCTTCAAGTCTTTCCATCGCTACGCGCACCGTACCGCGGGAACAGCCGAACTGCTCGGCGATGGATCTTTCTGCCGGCAGGCGTTCATCGTACTGGAATTCACCGCTGAGAATTTTCTGCTTCAGAGCAGCGGATACCGAGTGCGCGTCTACATTCTGGTTTGTGTTTGCCTCAGATCCCATAAGTGCAGTATCGGTTTCACTGTGTGTGGCTATGGCTCGACGTTGTACATCGACAGCACTTTTTTCTCTCCGGTAGATAAAATGCCCGTGTGACAGTGGTTTAGACTGGTTACAAATGGTACAAATCTACGTTGTACTACGCTAACGCTTTTTTGTGCGATGTACAACTGCCAAAAACTTCCACATAAAATTGTAACCTTTATTTGTAGCGTTTGACGCAAAAAAGTATGGTCAAAGGCATCAATATGAGGTTATATTAGTTGTAGACATTGGTACAAAATTGGTCTGGTAAATTTAAGCTTCAGTATAGATTTGGCCGCCGATGTTCCGAGCCCTACTCGTATCGATTAGCTCACCTTAAAGTCGAAATTGATCGGCTATAACCAACTGCACAATGGGGGAATCACCAGTGGCAGCAGCAAAAACAGAACTGGAAAAATATGTCTCGGCCGCCGGCCGCGACAAGATGATCACAGATGTTCGCAAAAAGATTGATCAGCTCGGTATTACCTATATTTACTATCAGTTTATATCTGTCACAGGGCGCATCGTAGGTAAAGGCATACCCGCCAACCACTGGGAGCGAACGGCTGAGAAAGGATTCCAGCTGGTCTATGGCTCAACTGCCAACCTGTTTACCGATCGTGCCGGAGATTACATCGGCTACGGTCCCGAAGCATCAGAGCTTGTCGGTATTCCTGATCCTGATACTTTCTGTCAGTTACCGTGGGATAAAAGAATCGCCCGCGTATATTGTGTTTGCTTTCGCAACCGGGAAGAAAAAGTAAACCCGGGTGGGCACCTGACATCGGACTGCCGCGGTAATCTTATTTTTCAGCACGCAGAGTTCAAAAAGAAGCACAAAATGGAACTGCGTTGTGGTACCGAGCCTGAAATGATGTGGCTGAAAAAAGGCGAAGATGGAAAACCGGACGGCGGCTTTTCCAATCCATACTGCTACCACATAGATCAGTTTGAGTCATTGAGACCGGTATTTATGAAGGTGCTGGAGTATGCGCAGGCGATGGGGCTCGATATGATTCAGGGTGACCATGAAGATGCACCGGGTCAGCTTGAATTGAACTGGACCTTTGACGATGTTCTGCGCAATGCGGACAGGCTTTCTACCTACAGACAAATCTGCGCGCAGGTCGCGCGTGAGTTTGATTTAATAGCCTGTTTCATGACGAAACCCTTTATGGGTGTTTCCGCCTCTGGCTGTCACCACAACACTTCGCTGTGGAAGGGCGGAAAAGATGTGGTGAACAAAATTGTCTACGACAAACCAGGCGACTTGCCTGGTATGCCGCAGGTCTGGACCTACCGCGATGGCGGCACCAATACCTTTATGCCTGAAGGTAAAGAAGCGCGTAAGCCGGGTAAAATCGGATTGTGGGCTATCGGCGGTACCATGAAGCATATAAATGCACTCACAGCGATTGGCTGTTCCACGGTCAATTCCTACAGACGTTTATGGGACACCGGCTTCTGGGCACCTGTATTTGCAGACTGGGGTTTTCAAAATCGTACCACTGGTATGCGTGTGTCAGCACCAGGACGATTTGAATTCCGCTCGGTTGATTCAATGGTAAATCCGTACCTGATGGGCTCTACCATTCTTGCCGCATTCGAAGACGGCATCGTTAACAAGATCGATCCGGGTGAACCTGAAGAGCGCAATATTTACGAGGCAATGGAAGAGGGTAAGCAAGTTAAGAAACTTCCAATGTCACTGGGTGAGGCTTTGGTGGCGCTTGAGAAAGACGAGGTCATCAGAAATTACATGCCAGATGAAATGTATAAAGTTTTCCATGAGTATAAAAGCGATGAATGGGAGACCTTTATGGCAACCGTCACCGACTGGGATACCGACACCTACATGGACTGCCTGCCGTAGTCTTTGCTGAACGATCCAATATACGGCGGGTTCTGAATTGCAGAATCCGTCAACCCATTTGTTTTAAATTAATCTAAAAGGAGATTGCCATGTGCGGCATCGCCGGTTTGATACATCGCGGTAAAAGCGCTGATATCGGGTCTCAAATGACTTCGATGTTGCAAGCGTTAAAGCATCGGGGGCCGGATTCCACTGGCTACGCGCTGTACGGAGAGAAAGGCTCAGACGATTACGTTATGCGCTTTAAAGTAGCCGAGCAGGAGGACTTTGCTTCCGGCTTTGATATTCATGATCTGGTAAAAGAACGCAAGGCAACGGTGGATGCGCGGCTTAAGGAAATGAAGGTCAAAGTCAAGGGCGAAGATCAGGCAACAGAATATGCGCATCGCTACACACTCAGCTTCGATGGTGATCTAAAGCGAGTAATAGACTTTGTTGAGGATGTTGAAGGTGTTGAGATACTTTCTATCGGTAACGCACTGGAGTTGATCAAAGACTTAGGCGACGCAACCGTGGTTTCTGATCAGTACAGTCTGGGTGGTTTCAAAGGCACGCATGCTATTGGCCATACGCGTATGGCGACAGAGTCGGATGTAGATATTCGCTCTGCACATCCGTACTGGGCTTATCCGTTCAACGATGTTTCGGTTGTGCACAATGGTCAGCTGACTAACTACTGGACTAATCGTCGTGATCTTGAGCGACGTGGCCACCGGTTTATGTCTGACTGTGACTCTGAATTGATTGCGGTATATATCGCTCACCGGATTGATCAGGGTGATGATCTTGAAGCGGCAATGAGGCGTTCAGTGGATGAGCTGGATGGAGTATTCACTTACCTCGTAGCCACTGCAGATTCACTCGGTATGGCAAAGGATGTAATGGCAGCTAAACCGATGGTGTTGTACGAAAGTGACGAGCTGATTGCGCTGGCATCAGAGGAAGTTGCTATCCGCAGTATTTTTCCACATGAAATAGATACATTTGACCCATATGAAGGGGAGGTCCGGGTATGGCAGAGCTAAGCACAGAACATGAATCGCACAAGCTCGGTATGCACACCGAGCAATTGTCCGGGCGCACACAACAGGTATTTTTTTCACCGTCGGCTGATGAAAACTTTGTCTATCACGACAGCATAAAGGTCGATTTCGATAAGAGCACGGAAATCGACGCCGGGCCGATGGAGATCAGTGATGTAAACACAAAGATCCGTGAGCTTATGAAAGAGGGCTACGGCACTATCACTGTTAAAAACCCGAGTGCCAAACACTCTCTGGGTGTGGGCATACTAAACCGTTTGAATCTTAACTTTGAAGGTAGCCTGGGCTACTTCGGTTGTGGTTTGGCTGATGGACCAAACATTCGCATAAGCGGTCGAGTGGGCTGGTCATGTGCTGAAAACATGATGTCAGGAACCATTGTGATTGAAAAGAATGCGGGCTCGACTTTTGGTGCCGCGATGCGTGGCGGTGACCTGGTGTGCAAAGGTGACGTTGGTTCACGTACCGGTATTGATCAAAAGGGCGGCACTATTATTGTCGGTGGCAACGCCGGTGCATTTAACGGTTTCATGATGCAGCGTGGTCGAATTATCATTATTGGTAATGCGGGTAAGAACCTGGGTGACTCCATGTATGACGGCACTATATATGTCGGTGGCGAAATTGAAGACCTGGGTGTCGATGCAGTAGAAGGTGAGATGACAGAAGGTGAAGCCGAGTGGCTTGAAAACAAGCTGGCACTTTATGGCATGAAAGCGCCGAATGGCGTGAAAAATCTAACCAAAATAGTGGCTGGTAAGCAGCTATGGAATTACGACAATCTTGAACCTTCTGAAAAGAAGCTGGTTCTTTAACTTGCTGAGACATTGAGGATTATTTATGAGTGATAAGCGTAATAAAGATGTCATCGGCTCAAGTTTTATGTTCCCGCCGAATGTCATTGATGATATTCATATAAAAGCAGAACTTGGTCGTTACCGGATGCGCGGGTTTTCTTTGTTTAAGAAAATTCCCACCTGGGACGATCTGACTTTTCTGCCCGGTACTCTCACACGATTTGTTATTGAAGGTTATCGTGAAAAGTGTGAAACCAAAACGGTTCTGGGCCCGCGTGCGAAACGTCCGCTAGAGCTCGACATCCCTGTGTACATAACAGGCATGAGTTTTGGTGCGTTAAGTTACGAGGCCAAAACTGCTCTGGCCCGCGGAGCAACCATGGCGGGTACGGCAACCTGTTCGGGTGAGGGTGGAATGATCCCTGACGAACGCCGTTATTCTGAAAAATGGTTTTATCAGTGTATTCAATCGCGCTACGGTTTTAACCCGCATCACCTGCGACTGGCAGATGCTTGTGAGTTTTTTATCGGCCAGGGGTGCAAGGTAGGTCTTGGCGGCCACCTGATGGGTCAGAAGGTAACCGATCAGGTTGCAGAGATGCGGTCACTGCCTGCTGGTATTGATCAACGCTCACCCGCACGTCATCCTGACTGGTTAGGGCCGGATGATCTGGCACTTAAAATTCAGGAAGTTCGAGAAGCAACTAATGGTGAAATACCCATTCAGCTGAAGCTGGGTGCGGCGCGCGTATACGATGATGTGCGCATGGCGGCCAAGACAGACCCCGATGTGATATACATCGATGGTATGGAGGGTGGTACAGGTGCCGGCCCTCACATCGCAACTGAAGAAACCGGTGTGCCGGGTATTGCCGCAATCCGGCAGGCACGGAAAGCACTGGATGACGTCGGTAAGTCCGGCGACGTATCGCTTGTTTATGCCGGTGGTATCAGAAACGGTGGTGATCTTGCAAAAGCGATTGCACTCGGCGCAGATGCAGTTGCCATTGGCCACTCATCTTTAATGGCACTCAACTGCAACAAAGACATACCAGAGGCAGACTTTCCGAAAGAAATGGGTGTTGAAGCCGGTCAGTGTTATCACTGTCATACTGGTCGTTGTCCGGTTGGGGTTGCAACGCAGGATCCAAAGCTGCGAGCACGCCTGGACCCTGATGCAGCGGCAGAGCGGGTTTATAATTTTCTGCACACGCTAACTATTGAAGCGCAACTATTGGCTCGTGCCTGTGGCAAGACTTACATGCACTCCCTCGAACCGGAAGATCTGGCAGCGCTCACTATGGAAGCATCGGCACTTGCTCAGGTACCTCTGGCAGGATCTCAACACACTGTCGGTCGTCCCGACATGACTCGTTACTAATTCGGAGGGGATAGCAATGGCTAAGAAAAAAGCACGAGCTAAGTCCAAAGCCAAACGCAAAGTCGCAGCAAAGCGTAAGGTAGTTGCAAAGCGCAAGGCGAAATCTAAAGGCAAAGCGAAAAAAGCGTCAAAGAAAAAGGCCAAACGCAAAGTAGCTGCCAAAGGTAAGAAGAAAACTGCGGCTAAAGGCAAAAAAGC
>CAZYRP010000010.1:44003-52156 GCA_964649465.1 uncultured Granulosicoccaceae bacterium
AACGCAAAGTAGCTGCCAAAGGTAAGAAGAAAACTGCGGCTAAAGGCAAAAAAGCTACAGCTAAAGGGAAGAAAGCTACAGCCAAGCGCAAAGCTAAAGCAAAGCGTAAAGGTAATGCGGGCGGTATTGATCATTTTATCAACACCGATGGCCTCGATTCCGAGCGCGAAAAAACTATTGGTCAGCATATCGGGTATCGCTACGACGTAAATCTGGTTCCGGACTACAGCCGTATCACCCCTTTCCTGACCAAGTACATGGAAACTATGGGTTGGTCTGACCTCAACTGGCTCGAAGACGTGCACATGGGCTACGAGGAAAACCGGGCGGCGGTTTTTGATCGCAACATCAATGGCTGGGTTACGGTGCCTGCGAAAATGAAATTACCCAACAATCAGCAGGATCGCGACATGATAGCGCGTGAGCTGTTGATCAAGTTCCAGATGTCGCCGGACCATCCGATGGTCGAGTTGAACAAAGCGTACGCCAAGTTTTAGATTCATAAAGCGCCCGGATTTTTCGGGCGCTTTGATTTTAGGTTACCGAATCAGATTTGGACCAAGTCTCGTTTCTGGAGTTGCAATGCCAACGTGCTTTCAGGTAAACAGCTTTGCCGTTTGGGAATACGGCATATCTGCGGCGGTTTCAGTTTTACGGCTTGATATATTTCGCTGATACATAAATACTACGCATGAGTTCGGGTAAATGTAGTTATCGCTTATAAGCTGCTAACGGCGTGGTAGAAAACACAGCCTACAGGCCGCACAAAATCCCAGGGGGAATTAATGAACGATGAAGTGCAAGCAGCGATTGACGCTGCGCTTGCCGGGCACACAGGGATAAATCTGGAGATTTATTACTGGTGGTGTACGGCACTCATGATCGCTATCCATGCAGGCTTCTTAGCCTATGAGATGGGCGCGTCGCGCAGCAAGCATGCGCTCGCTTCCGGTGTGAAAAACATACTGGCCTTTGCCTTTATGATCCCCACGTTTTTCGCTTTTGGGTGGTGGATTTATCTTTCCGGGTACAACTGGCCATTTGGCGCTGACGGCCTCGACTTCGGTGCATGGGATTTTGAAGGTGCAGCGGCTGGAGAACCATGGTCTGAAAACATGGGTCCCAATCTGCAAGATCAGGCGTCCGGTGTTTTTTGGGCGGCGTTTACACTTTTCGCCTGTACCACGGCTTCCATCTACTCAGGTGCTGTAATAGAAAGAATCAAGCTCAGCGCGTTTATCATTACCGCCGTTTTGCTGGGTTCAGTAGTTTGGATTCTCGGTGCTGCCTGGGGCTGGCATCCATCTGGATGGATGGTGCTCGAGTGGGGTTATCGTGATGTGGCTGCTGCGGGTGTGGTACATACCATTGCCGGCTTCTTTGCTCTGGGCATTCTGATACCGTTAGGGCCACGCATTGGTAAGTACAACTCAGACGGTTCAGCCAACGATCTGCGCGGTCACAACATGCCGTTAACCGTTACTGGCCTGATGATGATCATTATCGGTTTCTTCGGTTTCCTGGGCGCGTGTCTGATTTATGATCCGGCCGGAAACTGGGTGAACATCTATGGCGTTCCTTCGAACCTGTCCGCCTTTGCGTTTAACACCCTTATGGGCATGGCGGGCGGAATCATCGGGTGTTACTTTATTACCCGCGATCCTTTCTGGATGATGTCCGGCGCACTGGGTGGTATTTTCTCAGTCGCTGCTGGTCTTGATCTGTTCTATCCACCGTTGGCGTTCCTTTGCGGTTTCATCGGTGGTCTGATTATTCCTGTCGGTGCGAAATTCCTCGAAAAGCTCGGTATAGACGACGCGGTTGGCGCGGTTTCAGTGCACGGCTTCTGTGGTATCTGGGGTTTGCTGGCGGTTGGTATCTTCTGCGCTGGATACCCGGGTGTCGGCGATATTCCCGCCATTAGCTTCATGGGTCAGTTGAAAGGTGCAGGTGTTTGTATTCTGCTTGGGTTTGTTCCTGCTCTGATTGTCGGTTATCTGCTCCGAATCTTTGGCCTGCTTCGCGTTCGCAATGAAGTTGAACTTATGGGTCTTGATGCAGCTGAAATACCATCGCAAAGCTACCCTGAGTTTGCCCGATGGGAAGAAGCTACTGCTGGTGACGGCGGCCGATCGCGCAGACCACGCTCTGATGCTGATGAGCGTCTGTCACGACGCCCTGATGCGCCGATGCGTCGAGAAGAAGCGCCGATGCGTGGAGAGCGTCCATCACAACGTTATGACATGGATCGAAACGATCCCGATCGTGTACCCCCTGTACCACCAAGGAGACCTTCATGAACAGTAGTCCAGTAGAATCATTCGACGGCGCAGCGGCGATTTTCACCTTCGCAGCTCAGGAGGGATTGGTAAAAGGGATCTTTTGGGGTATGTGTGCGGTACTGGTATTGGTGGTAGTGGCCAGTATGGTGCACGAGGTTGCCATCGGCCGCAAAGCTGCCCGGCGTAGTCGCAGATAGCGCGCGGATGTGGCATCGTGAGATGCCAGCTTTAGAGCAACAAATAACGGGGCCTGTCGGCCCCGTTTTTTTTGCTTCCGGAGTTAGCTGATTACACCCTTATATCCAAAGGCAAAATTTGAATGACAGACGCTAAAAAATTAAGGGAATATTTTTTAGGTTGGCAGTGCCGATTACGCCAGCACGCGGTTCGTAAGGCGGACGGCAGACCATCAAGCGGGATGCAGGCAACGCTTGCGCCGGCAAATATTGAAAAAAAATACGGCCCTGTGAATGTAGGTTTAGTTAAAAAAGACTCTGCTGAGATAACAGCCGAATTTCAGCATTTAGTAAAGAAAACACATGATCCCAACCTGCGCCAGCAGGGCGCGATTAAATTGCTTTCCTCGGTTTACTATCAATACCCGAATGAGTTTGATGACTGTCTGACGGCAACTTTTGCAATGGATTCAGATCTCGCAAAGCTACTGGTTAAGGGTCGCGAGTGTGAGTTGCATTTTGAACAGCATCAGCAACAATTCAATTTAGTCAGTACAGTTAAAAGCCTTGGTGAAAATAACGCTGCCTACCAAACAACCTATTGGCACAACCGACTGTTTAATCCGGTAATGCCTGCAAAAATAAACGTGCTGAGATTCAAAATTGACTGGCAAAGCAGCACTGCCATTCCTGCAGTAACCTGAGTAAAAAAACATGCAATTTTTTGATTCTGCACTGCACAGAGGTAGCAACTACGATCAACTCTGGTCTGACTTCCGGTGGCAAATCCCGAAGCATTTTAATATGGGGCAGGCAGTCGCGAGGTTTGGCGTATCCGATCCGGATCGCATTGCAATGTACTACGAGAACAGCAATGGAGCGTGCCAACAGTATACTTTTGGCCAGGTGCTGAAAGACAGTAACCGCTTAGCTAATGTGTTAACAGGGTGTGGCGTCAGGCCGGGTGATCGCATTGGTATTGTGTTGCCGCAACGGGTCGAAGCTGGCGTTGCACATATTGCAGTCGCTATAGCCGGCGCGGTTTCTCTGCCGCTGTCAGTTATGTTCGGTGAAGATGCGCTGCAGTATCGATTGCAGGACAGTGGTGCGAAAGTGATATTAACCGACGGTGAGCATCGCGACCTGCTCGAATCTTTGAAAGACAGCTGTCCGGAGCTGCAAACCATTATTGATTGTGACAGTTCATCTGCGGATGGGTATGCCGCTATGCTTGCGTTGGCAAAAGATGAGTTTGAGCCGTTAAAAACCAGATCCGATGATCCGGCCTTCCTTATCTATACATCGGGTACTACCGGGCCGCCTAAAGGCGCCCTCGGCGCGCATCGATGCCTGTTGGGAAATTTAACCGGCTTTGAGTTGTCGCAAAATTTTTTTCCGAAGGAGGGTGATGTCTTCTGGACACCGGCGGACTGGGCATGGACAGGTGGCCTGCTCGACGGATTGCTGCCCTCCTGGTGCTATGGCGTGCCACTGTTGGCGTATGAAGCACAGCGATTTGATCCGGAGCGTATCTGTCATCTGCTTGAAAAGTACAATGTAACAAACGGATTCATTCCACCAACGGCATTAAAAATTTTGCGTCAGGTAGAAAATATCGAACGTTTTAATTTTAGCTTTAGATCCATAATGTCTGCAGGTGAAACACTGGGTGCTGAAATCTATCAATGGGCGCAAGAGCAATTTGGTGTTGAGGTAAATGAAATGTGTGGCCAAACCGAGTTCAACTACATTGTTGGTAATTGTTCGGCATTGTTTGATGTAAAACCAGGTTCCATGGGCAAAGCGTATCCGGGCCACCGTGTAGATCCGGTTGATGTAAATGGCAACGTTATGGCGGTTGGTGAGACTGGTGAACTCGCGGCTCACCGCAACGACCCGGTTATGTTTCTTGGCTATTGGAACAACAACCAGGCTACAGAGTCAAAATACCGGGGAGAATATTGGGGGCTTGGTGATCTTTGTTATCGCGATGAAGATGGTTACTTATGGTTTCTGGGCAGAGACGATGATGTTATTTCTACTGCCGGCTACCGCGTAGGTCCTGGTGAGGTAGAAGACAGTTTACTTAAGCATCCCGCAGTCGCGCAGGCAGCTGTAATAGGTGTTAAAGACAACGTACGAGGTCAATTGATAAAAGCTTTTGTTGTGTTGGCAGCGGAGGTTGAGGCAAGCGATGTGCTGGCAAAAGAGATACAGCATTCGGTTAAATCCCGTCTTGCAGCTCATGAATATCCGCGATTAATCGAGTTTATTGATGAGCTGCCAATGACCACAACAGGTAAGGTTCGCAGAGTAGCATTGCGTGAACGCGAAGCATCGGAACCACATTCCTGATGTCATTTGCATTCTGCATAGCATCACTGCTCCCGTATCAACACTTAATGGTCGACTCGAATAGATTAACTATTGCGCGAGTGGTCTATGTTGATTACAGGTGCTGGAATACGCCCAGTAATGATGCGTATCGCTGCTGTAAGCGAACTGGAGTATGCTGGCATACTGATACATACGGAGTGATTCATCCAATCTCGTGGTTCAATTTCTAATTGGAATATCTCAGGTGGCAGGACTTTGCAGCTCAGTTCTCTGCACAATTCACAGTCGCCAATTCAAATTAGCTAAATCAAATCGCTGGCAAATCACCTGTTTCTTTATCCATCACCCTTTTGGATGATGATATGGAAATTGATTGTGTATAACGTTTGAGTCGGGCGCTCTGCAAAACTGTGTTTTGCCTGAAATTAACCCTGCTTATTACACTGACCGAAGCTGGTTTCTTTCGTTGGTTTCCCGGGATTGTTATTGTGTTCAATCCGGCTCTGGTGTCGCATGCCAGTTATTATGGTTTGCTTAAGCTAATTTCCGTTTACTACTCAGAGCCGCTTGTGAGGTCAGAACAGTTGATTTCGTGATTCAATATTTTGTCAGGTAGCGACAAAATAGACAGAGATTGATATAACCACCCAGCTAAGGTCTACTGCTTTAATCGATTAATAAAAGTACTTTCAAACCTGTTTTCAATAGCTGATATTTATTTTTATTAATGTAGGTGGTTACTTGATGTTCAGTAGCGCTTAAGGAAAAGAGTTATGAGTTGTTGTGAAGTACATGCCATGGAAGGCAGAAAACTACTGCCGGGTTTCAAACGCACAACTGATCCACTCGCAGTGCATGAAACGAACAAGCCGGGTGGTATAGATGTGTCGTTAGCGCAAAGTTTTATTGTTGTGGAGGTATATGGGGGACGCTTTAATATGGCTTTGATAGGAACTCTGGCGCCAAATTCACTTTTAATCTGTCGCTAGTTTTTGGATAGTTCTGCTTTAAGCTAGTTTTTATAATATATGAGTGCTCCATAAATGCAATCAGAAAAGCCTGTTGTATTTTTAGTTGATGACGATATTTCTGTACTTAAAGCACTGCCGCGTGCGCTTGAAGCGCACGGCTTAGAGGTGAGGGCTTACGCCAGTGCAAAAGAGTTTCTTGATAATTTTAATAGCGAACATGGTTGTCTGGTGCTTGATTTAAGTTTACCGGAGACTAGTGGGCTGGAGTTACAGGCAGAGCTAAAAAAACAAGAATGCGAAATTCCAATAATATTTATAACGGGTCATGGGGGAGTTCCAGAATCGGTAAAGGCGCTTCGTGCCGGTGCTGTAGATTTTCTGGAAAAGCCCTTTAAAACAGAACTTCTCGTTAAAAGCATCTATGAGGCGTTGCAACGTGATTCTGTTAGCAGAGAGGGCTTGCAAGAAAAACAAAATATGCAGAAGCGCTTGTTAACTTTAACTAACAGAGAGCTGGTTGTGCTTAAGTTGCTTATTCGTGATGACGAGATTCCTTCCAGTAAAGAAATTGCCCGTACTCTGGATATTAGTCACCGGACAGTGGAACATCATCGTTCCAGAATATTAGAAAAGATTGGCGTGAGTTCTGTATGGGAATTAAAGACAAATCTCAATGATTTCGATTTAACCAGATAGTGCTAGAGTAAAGGTAAGCTAATAGATGATTAGTTATAACTTTCCTTTATTAGTTGGGTGTTCTACCTAGGTGTTTTGCCTACGTGTTGTACGTCTTTATTTATACATATCCTGTTAACTATACTCTGAGGAATCGGACGTAGTGTTCCAGTTCTGAAAAGAATTCAGTTATGGCAGCAGTTGGTTTGATTGAACGTAAGTTGAAGATAGTTATAGATTGATCGAAATACGTAATCGTACGGAATAATACAGGGGAGCAGTATGGACATTAATAATTTACACGCTTTTATCGAAGTGGCAGAAAAGAGATCATTTTCACGATCAGCGGAAAGTCTGAATTTGACACAGCCTGCGGTGAGTAAGCGCATTGCAGCACTCGAGTCGGAGTTGGACTCACGTCTTTTTGACAGAGTTGGACGCAGTGTCCATCTAACCGAAGCCGGTAAAGTATTGTTGCCTTCGGCTCTTAAAATTAGTTCGGAAGTTTCGCGAATTGAAAATGAAATAGTGACACTTGGTTCGGTGGTAGGTGGGAAACTTTCCATTGGTGTTGCTGAGCATGTAGGTTTAGACAGGCTGGCAAAGATATTAAAGTCCTATAAGGAGAATCACGCTGATGTTGAAATTGATGTTCAGTTTCTAAAATCGGACGAAGCGCTTGAAAAGTTGGAAAATGGCTTACTCGATATGAGTCTTTGCTCGGTCAACGAAACCCACATTGAGCGTAAGGGGCATTCAAACTTGCTTAACATTCAGGCATGGAAAGAGGATCTGCAAATTGTTGTAGAGAAAAATCATCCCCTGGCTGTTAAGAAGTCGGTTACGGTAGAAGAGCTCGCCAGGTACCCGGCTATTCTGCCGCAACCGTACTCTGCGATTCGACAAGCTATTGATCAGTTAATGACTAAAAATGCGGTTACCGCTAAAGTTGCTATGGAGGCAATAGATTTCCAGACGACCAGATCCATGGCAATTGTTGGTCTTGGTTGGGCTTTCCTACCCAAAACAGAACTGGATGACAGCCTGGTGGAAATCGATGTGAATCAGCTGAATCTCGGTTGTTCGGTGGCGCTGGTCAGAAATTCTGATCGCAGCATATCGCGGGCGGCCAAGGCGTTTGTGACTTCACTACCAGCACAGTTGATGTAAGCGCTTCCGCTGGTAACAAGAATATGTCATGAGACCATCGGCAAGCGTTGGCCCGTTGTGGCAGCACTGTGAGGTCGCGCATGGTGCAATAGACAGTACGATTCCAAATAGACCAAAACAGTCATTTTGGTATTATTAGGCAAATTTGTCTGGCCATGGTGACTAATGAGTTCTTTCTACAAAATGTGTGTCGCGTTGCTGCTCACTATCAGTATCGCTGACGCCGATGAGAAGACCCTGACCGCTGCGGAAATAGAACAGCTGCTAACTGGTAATACAGCTGTTGGGCACTGGATTGATCACGCATATCGTCAGTATTTTGGTGACGACGGTGCAACCATTTATGCGCAGGAAAATACCCGTTCTTCCCTGGGCCGATGGCGGGTTAACCGGGCAAAAAACCACTATGAAAGTTGGTGGGAGCGCATTGGCTGGGGAGCCGGCTACAGCATTGTTCTCAAAGATGACATCTACTACTGGGTTAGTAGTGTGGGCAGCACTGAGCCGCAGGCGTTTGAAGTACTACCCGGATCACAGCTTGT